>JAAYLM010000377.1 GCA_012521915.1 Oscillospiraceae bacterium
CATAATAGGCAATGGGGAAAAAATCAACATGCCCTCTGGCTTTTTTAAAGGTATCTTCAACCAGCTGCAGGTTTGCTTCCCTGTTAGCCGGCGTCGTATACCCGACCGCGTTAACATGAAAATCACCCCAGTACACTTTGTAGTCTTTCATATCTTCACCCCTGGTCTGCCGGCAGCATGGCGACGGCCTGAATGATGCCGGATTGCTTGTGCTCTACGCTCCGGATCCGGCCTGCGTGCGTGCTGAGATGACCTTGGCCAGCTGATCCAAATTGACATTGCCTCCGGAAAGAACAGCAACATTCTTTTTCCCTATATAGGCTTTACCGGAAATCAGGCCCGCCACTGTAACCGCCGCCGATGGTTCCGCGAACAGTTTGGCCCGAGTCATGACCAGCAGCATGGCCGCGCCGATTTGCTCTTCGCTGACGGTGATGACATCATCAACATAACGCTGTACAAACTTGAACGTGTTCTCACCCGGAGCTTGCGCGCGCAAGCCGTCCGCCATGGTCCGGCAGGCTTCGATCTGTGTCACGGCGCCCTGGCGCAACGATGCGAGCATAGAGGCTGAATCTTCCGGCTGAACACCGATGATGCGCACAGCCGGTTGGATCATTTTTACAGCAGCAGCAATGCCGGAGATCAAGCCTCCACCGCCAATCGGGACATAAATGGCGTCAACGTCCGGCAGGGCTTCCAGTATTTCCAGCCCAAGTGTGCCCTGGCCGACGATCGTGGCAAGCGCGTCAAATGGATGGACAAAAGCGAAGCCTTGCTCTTCCATGATCGCGTAGGCTTTCGCACTTGCCTCTATCGAGTTTTTCCCCGCGATAATGACCTTGGCGCCATAGCTTGCGCAGGCCTCGATTTTGTCGGCATTGGAACCTTCTATCATGACAGCAGTCACTGGAATACCGGTGACCTGACCCGCGTAGGCGACCGCCTGGGCATGGTTGCCGGAAGAAAAGCAGACAACGCCGCGGGCTTTCTTTTCCGGCGGAAGGTTAATCAAGGTGTTGAAAGCGCCACGCACTTTGAAAGAGCCCGTTTTCTGAAACAACTCACACTTTAAAGAGGTTTCAGCACCGATGATTTTGCTCAGGCTTTTCGTGCTGAGCACCGGCGTTTGATGTAAAAAGCGCTGAATGTTGACCCGTGCTGTCCAAAAATCCGCAAGTGTTACCATTTTGTCACCTTTTATTCTTTCCTGCTGTCTGGCCGAACCGCAAGCAGCCGCAGCAGTGGTCACAGAGCCATCTGCTGATCGATATAGCGCAAGGCTTTTGCGTCGTCAATGTCCTGCCTGTGCTGACTGATGTAAGCCTTGAGTGCTTCCCGATCGATCGGACGGGGCTTATGGCCGGCTCTTGTCGTGAAATTGGTCTGGCAGATGCGTGTGCAGTCCGCAGCAGACAGACCCAAACCTTGAATGGTGAAGTCCCAGTAGGTAAACGTATCCTGCGTCGCCAGGAACCGTTTCATGCTATCAATCAGGTCACCGGCTGCCCCCTGAAACTCCGTGCTGGTCATATCTGTACCAAAGAGGATGCGGTCGGCATACTGATGAAAAAAGGATTGCCAGCGTGCCGGCCGCTGGGAAAACTGTTCGTACATTTCCCGTCCTGGTGTGATGTCCAGCGAAACATTAGGGAACTGCCGCAGCATGTCTTCGGCCTGGTCAGGAAAATCACCCAGAAAGAAAAAATGCGCAAAGGTAACGTTCAGACCTGGATGACGGCGCAAAACGTCAAGGACTTCATCATAGAGCTGTTGTTTGGTCTGAAACGTGCCGTCACCATAAAACCAGCCGGATGAAAATGAAAAGGCCGGCGCTTTATCTTTGTCCCAGAAGGTCTCCGGATCAGCGACATGCCAGACAATGTGCCGTCCGGTCTTTGCCATTTCCGCGTAATACGGGTCGTAAAGCGGGTCATTCTGGGGCAGGCCTGTTTTTTTGCGGGTTGTCGGCTTGCCTTCAAGCATCTTGATGCCGTCGAACCCGATGTCATGGAGCAGCCTGGCTTGCCGGGCAAATTCATCCGCGTCAGTCCGGGAGCGGTCCAGCGGTAACGTCGGATAGGCAAGCGACCCATGAGCATAAAAGCGCTTATCCTGCAGTTTTAGTAGTGCAGCCAGGATATTCTGCAACGGGTCATTTGCCTTATCATGTGCCAGGCAGGCAATGTTAACCGCTTGAAACCCATGGTGGCTGCAGTATGTTTTCATAAAGTCGAGGCACTTGGGTCCGCTGATATGGACATGACTGTCAATAACCGGAAAATCAAACACGCTCATTTCGCACCTTCTTCTGTTGTATTTGCTGCCCTTCCGGCATCAGAGCATGCCAGGCGGCACAAATCATCCGGCATGTCTGCCGGGTCGGTTTTGCCCGCTGGTTTTATATCTTTCTTACACCCAGTCGGGGCGCACATAGGGCACACGTTTCAGAAAAACACTTTCCACCCGTTCAACAATGGGTCCTCCGTCTTCATGTGAGGCTGCAAAGGCTGCCTGCCACGCCGGATCTGCCCGAAAAGCCTCAAAGGCCGCATCACGCTGTCCGCGGTCCGCGAATGCGCAGACATAATAAATTTTTTCAGCGCCTTCCGCATCTTCAAAAAAATCACAGACTTTGATGCCGTGTTTCTTGAACAAAGCAAGGGTTATGTCACTGAAACGTTTGTGTATCGCCGCCATGCGGCCCGGATGAATATGGTAGATCCTCAATTCGTAAAGCATGAGACTCATCCTTTCTAATCCTGTTCTTCTGTCCTGCCCGTGACAAAACCTGTTTGCCACTGTTTGATCTTATCCTGACAAACCTGTTAAGGCTGGTCACACCGCACACCATTCGGTATACTCGATTATATCAAAAGAAAACCGCGCCTGCACCGCTCTATCTCGACTGGTGTGCTGCCCGTACAAGTTGTGGCAGGCGATGTGGCTCGGTTCAGAAAAGGGGACGATCCGTATGTTCCAGGTCATCTTCGCGGAATTCAAGCATGAAACCAATACCTTCTCCACGCAGATCACCGATCTGTCTTCATACCAGCGCCGCAGGTTTGCCACAGGTCATGAGATGATCAAGCTGCTGCGGGGGACACGCACCGAATCAGCCGGCGTACTGGATACGATGCTGCAACAGCCAGACGTGGACCTGATTCCCGTTGTTTCCGCTGATGCCATGCCGGCAGGCCGTGTCAGCGCTGCTTTCCATCAGGATATCTGCGGCAGGCTGATCGCGGCAATCCGGGAAACCGGTTCTATAGACGGCGTTCTGCTGTGCCTTCATGGCGCTATGGTCACTGAAACCAGCGAAGATGGCGAAGGTGATCTGCTGATGCAGGTCCGGCAGGCGGTCGGGCCCGATGCCATGATTGTCGCGACGCTGGATCTTCATGCCAATATTACGGAAAAAATGAAGCGGTACGCCAATGCCCTGATCCCTTTTGACTACTATCCTCATACAGATATGTATGAAAGAGGCCAGGAAGCCGCGCAGATGATGCTGCGTGCGCTGCGTGGCGAGATCAAGCCCACCATGGTCTGCGCATCCGTGCCCATCGCCCTTCCTCCGTTGTCGACAGAGGAGCCGGCCATGAAAAAGTTCGTTGACCTGGCTCATGACCGTGAAACAATGCCGGGCGTGCTGTCTGTAGGCATTGCCCATGGCTTTGTCTGCGCGGATATTCAAGAACTGGGCATGACCGTTGTCGCTGTGACCGATCAGAATCCTGAGTTGGCAGACAAGATCAGCACTGAGTTCGCCGCAGCGTTATGGCGCGACCGCCATGTGCTGAAGCCAGCCAACATCGGGTTGGACGAAGCGATGGAAGCCGCGGCTGTGCCAGGTGAAGGCCCACTCGTACTTGCTGATCTGAGCGACAATCCCGGTGGTGGATCTACCTGCGACGGAACACACATTTTAAAGGCCATGATCGCCGCACAGATCAAAAAAGCTGCAGTTGCCCATATCTTCGACCCCGAATCAGTGCAAGCCTGTGAAAAAGCAGGCGTTGGCCAGACGGTACCGTTGCGTCTCGGTGGCAAGTTAAGGCCTGACATCCTGGGGACACCCGTTGATTGTAACGCTTATGTCAAGATGATCTGCGATGGCCGTTATGTCAACCGTGGTCCCATGAGCGGCGGCATCCAGGTCGATCTGCAAAAAAGCGCTGTTGTGATGATCGATGATATTGCTGTCATCATCTCATCCAATGTGACGCAGCCCTATGATCTGGAAATTTTTTATGCTCATGGGATCGATCCGCTTAGCAAACAGGTGCTGCTGCTCAAATCAACCATCCACTTCCGGGCGGCTTTCGGTCCGATCGCCAGAAAGATTCTGAACGTCTCTGTGCCCGGCCTGACCATCCAGGATCCCCTGACTGTCAGCTACACCAGATGCCGCCGCCCGATTTATCCGCTGGATTAGCTTTATGCCTTGCCAGCGCAGTCTGCCTGAAGCGGTACGGGTGCATACGCTGTGATCACGCAGATGCAGCAGGGCAATCCGGAACAGGCAACAGATCTCAGCCAGACTGAGAGAATCAAGGAGTGACAGAAAAATGAACCTCGCAAGCCAGGCCCGTGACTTTATTAAGGAACATGACGCTGAACTGGTTGACCTGATCCGAACACTCTGCGCCATTCCGGCACCATCCAACCAGGAAGAGCAGCGTGCCCTTTTCTGCCAGGACTGGCTGACCCGGGCCGGTGGCAAGGCCGTCATCATAGATGACGCTTTGAACGTGGTCTGCCCGGTTGGTGACGTTCGTGGCGAGGTCGTCGTGATCATGGCCCATACCGACACAGTCTTCCCCGACCTGGAACCGCTGCCTCTTTCAGAACGCGAAGGGCGGATCTACTGTCCTGGCGTCTGTGATGACACCACCAACCTGGCGCTGTTGATGATGACGGCCAAATATGTCCTTCAGGCCGGCCTGCGGCCCGAATGCGGCCTGGTTTTCGCTGCGAACGCCGGAGAAGAAGGCCTGGGCAACCTTAAGGGCTCAAAAAAACTGATGGCCGATTACGGCGGCCGGACACGCGAAGTGATCTCCCTCGACGGAACATGGGAGCACCTGTGCAACCAGGCTGTCGGTTCAGCCCGCTATCGCGTTGTCCTGAAGACAGAGGGCGGGCACGCTTTCTCTGATTTCGGCAATCGTAATGCCATTCATCTGATCGCTTCCCTGATCTCTTCTTTATACGCGCTTAAAGTACCGCAGGAAGGCAACAGCCGTTCAACTTACAATGTGGGGCAGATCAGCGGCGGGACATCCGTGAACACCATCGCTGAACAAGCGGAAATGCTGGTTGAACTGCGTTCTGACTCTGGAAAATGTCTGGCTGAGCTTGAAGCCATGTTCTCTGCGCTGATCGAAGCCTACAGCAACATGGGCGCTGCCATCGAAGTCACCACCATCGGAAGGCGCCCTTGTTCCGGCCAACTGCAGCCCGGGTTGCAGGAAGCTCTGACAGAACGCTACACGGCTATCGTCCGGCAGGAAACAGGGCAAACGCCGGAAATCGTCTCCGGATCCACCGACTGCAACATAC
>JAAYLM010000378.1 GCA_012521915.1 Oscillospiraceae bacterium
GAGTGCTGAAGCCTGTAACTCTGACCTTCATGCAGCAGGAGTAAACCATGGTGCACCAGGCGGTCCAGGATAGCGGTCGTCAGCTTCTGGTCGTAGAAAATAGTATTCCATTCATCAAAAGGCAAATTTGTAGTAATAATCACGCTCCTTTTCTCGTAACAAGCGGAAATAGCTTCAAACAAGAGCTGTGTTCCGACGCGCTCGAACGGGATATAGCCCCACTCATCAAGAATTAATGTCTGGGCTCTGTCCAGTTTTTTCCAGAATTGGTTTTCTGTTTTCTGAGCCTTGGCTTGAGACAGAAGGTTAACCAGCCGGCTTGTTTTGAAGTATAAAACTCTGTAGTCCCGCCGACAGGCTTCTATTCCGAGAGCCGTCGCCAGATGGGTTTTGCCGGTGCCTGGGCGACCGTAGAGGATCAGGTTCTGTTTGTTTTTGACAAAATCACAGGAGCGCAGAGTATCCGCAGTTATGCCGCCTGGTAAAGTTACATTGGAAAAATCGAAATCCTCAAAGCTTTTCATCAAGTCAAACCCGGCCTGCTGGATATAGCGGTTGCGCCGCTCCAGTTCGCGGTCTCGCACAGCCTCTGTCAGAACCTTGAGCAAAAATTCCTCCTGGGTTTCGGCTTGTATATTGGCATACTCTTCGGCAATATGTGAACCCAGTCGTAACTGCCGGCATAGTTCGCGGATCACTTGCTGCTGCATGCCGCACCTCCCATAAGCTTGGCGTAAGGCGTGAAGTCAAGTGGATAGGCCTTGAGTTCCGGAACATAATCCGGCACATCATTCTTGGGGATCTGGCCGGGTTTATTCAGCACAAAAGCATAAGCAGAGATCAAAGCATCTGCGTCTTTGGGTGCCATTTTAACTGCATCGCTAAGTGCGTTCACAGACCTGTCCAGGCCATCTTCTCGACAGGTTTGAGCAACCACCTTCAAAACCTGCTTCTTGCCGTCAAGGTCACAGTTGCCAAGAAACTGGCGGACCGGTTCAGCTAAACCCTGAAAAAACCCGCTGTATTTCAAGGCTGTAGGCCGCTGCGCCAGGACATCCAGATAAGGTCCCCAGATCATTGACTCTTTGTTTTTACCATACAGTCGTTTATGCGTGACAACTGGTTGCATCTTGTCATCAAGGACCGTCACATAGTATGCATCCAGTTTGAGAGTAACTTCCTGGCGTGCCATGCTTCCGGCTGTCGAATAACTGTTGCTCAGGAATTTGACCAGCCCGTACTGGTTGGTTCTGACCAGAACATAACGACAGACTTCAAAATCATATCGGGGCAGGGGATTCATCCTGTTCTTGTCATCCTCAAACAGTTGCCAGACCAGCTTTTCGTGCTTGTAGTGCTCGCGTTCAAGCTCCTCGTCACAGGTCTTAAGCAGTTCACGATTATAGGTTTTAAGGTCATCCATTTGCGGGACCGGCACAAAGTAATTGCGCCGACTGTAGCCCACGTAGTTTTCCACCGAACCTTTCTCATGGCCAGAGGCCGGGTTGCAGAAATTACTGTCAAAACCATAATGACACTGCAGCCGCCGAAAATTATCGGTGACTTCGCGCTCACCCTGCGCTTTAATTGCCTTGACCGCAGTTGACATATTGTCAAACCGGATCACAGTTGGCACATAGCCAATATGCTGGAAGATATTCTTCAGGCCTTGCGCCAGACATTCAAAATTCTCGCCTTTGAAGAGCTGAGTGAATTTCGCATCCGAGTGCGGCAGTGTCAGTGCCAGGTGACGGCCTTCATAATAGATGCCCTTTTCACAGAAACAGGTGGTGCCGAAGTCCACCTGCGCTTCGCCTGCCGGATGCAGCAGCGGCAGGGATGCCTGCTTTTGCTGCCCCCGCTCACGTCTTAATTGGGCCACCAGATCCCGAATGGCGCGATCCGATACCTCAAAAAGCTTGTTATTAGCTGCTGCCTGCTTCTTCAGTCGTCTGTAAACGCACGTGGCTGTATGTCGTTGCTTACGCGGCGCTGACTCATCCGCTATTAGCCACTCCCGTACCTGGTCGCGGTACAGGTCTGTTTTGCTCCGGCGTTTGTGCTTGACGGGTTTAGGCAAGCTGAAATCCTCCTGCTTGACATACTTGGCTACTGTATCCCGGGCGTGTCCGGTTGTTCTGGAAATTTCCCGTATGCTTTTGTCTTTCTCGAA
>JAAYLM010000004.1 GCA_012521915.1 Oscillospiraceae bacterium
ACAATCAAATCGGTGCAACGTTCTTTGGCAATGACTGGAAAGTCTTGATCAGGATGCTTTAAATCGCCAGTAAAAAGAATTGATTTCTCTTCAGCTTCAATAAAAAAAGAATAAGAGCGCTCAGCATGGCGCGATGGTATCGCTGTTGCTGTCAAAAATCCGTCATTAAAGAACAAGCCTGTTTGGACTTCTTCGTAATGTATGTCGCGAGTCGCGCATTGCGTTACTTTGAGCCAATTCTCAATAACTTTCGCGCCTTCTATATTGGGCAAACAGATTACAGGGTCTGCGCTTTTGAAATACCAACTGATAAGGTCAACAAAAGAAATCAGACCGTCCGTATGGTCGCCATGCATATGCGTTATAAAAATGCCTTTCACAGCATCAACAGGAATACCTGTGGTTACCAGGTAGTCAATAGAAGGTGTACCCATATCAATGAAATAGTAGCGGCCGCTGATTTCTATCATGGTACATGAGCATTTTCTATTAGGTTCTGGCACACCGTGACTCGCTCCGATAAATGTAATCCGCATATAATATCTCCTCATGCATCCTTAGTTTTTTATTCTATAAGCATTCTAGTTTTTTACTGCTATTTCATGAAAGGGGCCCAGTACCAATTGCTCGTCACAAACCAGATAAAAGCCCACCCAGTTGATATCACGCATTGCTGCAAGCATCACCGCCGAGGCATTAGCCAGAGCAGCCATCGCGTTAGGCGCATTAGCCGTATATTTAACGAGTTGTTCACACAGCATTTGATAAAATGCCGACTTTTCCTCTGGATAGTCAATGACCTGATAGACCATGGGGTACCTCGTTAGGATCTTCTTGATTTTTCAACAGCTTCACGTTTCATCCTGTACCGTCATTACTCGATGAATTCCAGTATGCAATGAAAAACTGAATTTCTCACAGCGGAACGCATCATCAGGTTCATCTCATTGCGCTGCGTATATTCCACTGATGCTGCTCTCATGCTGAATAAGGATCAAACGTATGCTTCAGGATTTCTTGATCACGTTCTGTTATGGATACTTCTTGCAGCTCATATGAGCTCGTGCGCGGTATGCATCCATCTGTACGGGATTCATTGCAAATACGGATCGTATTCAAATAGGCTTGTACTTCATCTGTCGTCATGCTTCTATCAACGAATATTGTTAGCCATCCTGCTTCCAGGCGTTCACAAACAAGCACACCATCTTGTCCATTGTAGCAGGTTTGTCGCAGTGAACAACCGTCACTTTCATGAAACAGTTCAATCCTGCCTTGCGTACGCGGTTGGTTTTCATATTTAAGTGCTTCCATACTGTCTGCTTTGCTGAGTTGCTTGTCAAGCTCAATTTTGTTTTCACTGTGATAGAATACGCCAAGCAGGGGGCTAACAAGAACTGTAGCTGTTTTATAACTTATAATGACCCATTCGCGATCTTTTGCGATGGTTTTATTTACTTTTATAGCGTAATCATCATATCTTGGAATGAACAGTTCATCTGCTATTTCACAGACTGAATTATTGACTTTTCTCATGCTGCGAAACACAGCACAAACATTATTTTTTTGCGCACAACTCGTTGTGACATCAGGATAATGGCTTTCATCGAACAACGCGGGTGACAAGAAATTGCGTTTTGGATGATACCGCATACTGTGACCTGTATTAACACGCCATCTTAGATAGGACACCTGCGCTTCATTCACGACAAAATTAAAAGGCATACATTGCCACCCAAGGCCCCAGGTCGGGTGCTGATAAGAGCCATCAATAACCGGGAATGAATTGATTGAGCCAATGGATCCATTTTCACCTGCCCATGAGTAAGCATATTTGTTGTCAAAAATCCTTGTGATTTGTACGCGAGGCACTTGGATAAGGCTTTCCGGATTTCTTTTTTCAAAATCAAAATGATCGTAATATAATTCATCGTTAAAAAGCAAAGCCAAACAAACCGCGTCTGCTGCAGAGACATCCTCTTCATCTTCAATCGCAAATCCAGGTACGCCAGCTAAGTTGTATATCAAAGACCATCTGCGTGATTGACCATCATAATTATAGTTGCGTATTGCCGGGGTAACTTCGTACCCATTGTAGAAGCGGAAAAAATCCAATTGCGTCTTGATCATGCCATCAATATCCTGCTTCAAATCCTGATCAGCTGGATCCAGCGAAAGCAGCGCCAGCTTTAAAGCGGAAAAAATAACACCATTGTAGCCAATACTTAAATTTTCGCCCCAACCCCAACCACGCTTTTGCGTATAATCTATCCACTCCGTAAAAAATTTCTTTGCGTGATCATAATATTCTTTATTATCCGTAATGCTTGCGATACCAATCAGCATAGCGCCATCGCTTAATATTTTGTTTGAATAATATAATATTGGATTTGCTAATTCTTTCGCGAACCAATGGCTTCCTCTGCTCAGAATACGGTCAATAATGATCTTGTGTGAATCGAAGAGATATTGTGATAACATCTTTCGGGTTATAAGCAGCGCCCTCTGAACGAAAAAAGCACCATTGGTATCATATATTTTCGTTTCTTCGCCATACCAGCGCATACATCCATAATATGGAGAATCCTGATCGGTAATTTGCTGTTTTTCAAGAGCGGTAAGAATAAGCAACCCTTCATTTTCCTTTATTTTTCCCAAAACCGTGCCAATGCTGTACCAAACAGCTGTAGACGTTGCATTGTGACAAGATACACATTGTGCCGTTTCTTTTGTATGACCGCTATGGTTCTCTAACAGCAAATGATTGTCCCAAACCAATTTATCCCATTGTGATTCAACAAGTTTTGCATAGGTTCTTTCCCATACTGCTTTCATTGTTATCCTCCTGTGGCTAATCAATAGGCTTATAAACACCATTCAACCGATCTTTTGATAACATACCATAAATGGTGCGTATTTCTAAATCTGGAAAGATATGACCCATTTTGCCTGGATGTGGTGTAAAGCGTAACATAAACATCAAACCAAGCATGGTGAGGAATCATGTCTGATTTAATTATATCGCCTAATGAAGGCGCGATAAAGCTGAAAACAGGAAAAATAACACGGCATAGTGCGGAAAACACCCTGAACGAACAGACAAATGAGGATATGGCGCCGCTAATCTACTATTTTCATATGATAAAAATGATTAACGCCTTCACATGCAGTGATGCCGATATGGAATTCTTCGGGTATCAGATCACAATGAACCGAAAAAGAAATATCGCCTATTCCCGCAGTTAGTGTTTCCCCGTTTAATTCCATGCTAAGCAAAAACTTTTCTTTTTCTTTTACCGGGAATTGCGCACTGAAAACTTTTTTCACTTTTTGTCTGTCATTGTCTACGAAGATATGCCAAACATTGATACCTTTCTCATAGGCCACTACCTCAAAATGAGTGCCATATTCAACATGATTGTTGTCAAGCGTCTTCAGATCGTTCGAAATGACAAACAGTGGCGCTCCGTATTCTTCAAAAGAAGCTTCGACGACCGCTTTTATATTCTTCTTGAACTTTTCTTTCAAAACCATACTTACATACTCGAATCTATTTGAGTTCCCTAAGGGATTGTTTTTTATATATGAATCCTTTTGCGTAAATTCAACCCTATAAGGTGTTGCTTTGGAAGCAGCATAGATCCATTCTTCGCTGTCCCAAGAACCTTCTTTAAATTCATATATTCTCATTTCCTGCTCCTTTATTTTTGAACTGGACCGTTCTCTTGAACTTATATGGCCATTGCGATATTGTATCATATTTGTTCACGCATCAATCTGAATGTTAGCAGGCTAATAATTCCTAACGACAATATGGAAAGAAATGGATACAGATAAAATTTAGTAGATCTGATAAAATGTTAAAAGCAGCAACGGTACATACCCTTGGGGAGGTACAAGATGGTTGAGATCGTCGAAGTCAAGAGCAGGCGGGACCTGAAGCGTTTCATCGCGTTTCCCCATCAGCTGTACCGTGGTAATCCGAACTGGGTGCCGCCTCTGACCTTCGACGAGCTGAACACGCTTAGTCGTAACAAAAATCCAGCTTTTGCCTTCTGCCGTGCCCGTTACTGGCTGGCCTTGAAAGACGGCCAAGTTGCCGGCCGCATCGCTGGTATCATCAACGACCGCTACATTCGGGAGAGCGGCAAAAAATACGCGCGCTTCGGCTGGATCGATTTTATTAATGAGGAAGCCGTATCGGCAGCACTGCTGGGAACAGTCGAAACATGGGCCCGGGAAAACAACCTCGACGCAGTTCACGGCCCGCTTGGATTTTGTGATTTGGATAAAGAAGGGATGCTCATCGACGGGTACAATGAGCTCAGTATGTTCATCACGCTGTACAATTTCCCTTATTATCCACAGCATCTGGAACGGCTGGGTTACGATAAAGCAACCGACTGGCTGGAATACGAGATCAAGGTGCCTGCAAAGATCCCCGAACGCATCGAGAAACTCAACATGCTGATCGAAAAACGGCTGAATCTCACGGTCGTCCGTGCCAATAGGAAAAAAGTTTTCATGCCGTATGCACCGGCGATCTTCGCTTTGCTCAACGACGCGTACAAGGAACTCTATGGTTTCGTCGCCTTGTCTGACGATCAGGTTCAATGGTATATCCGGCAGTACTTCAGCGTGATCAATCCCGATTATCTACGCGTTGTGCTCGATCAGAACGAAAATCTGGTCGCCTTCGGCATCGCCATCCCTTCCCTGGCCAAAGCATCGCAAAAAGCAAAAGGCCGCCTGTTCCCATTTGGTTTTACCCACATCCTACGGGCTATGCAAAAAAATGACCGTCTCGAATTGCTGCTTATCGCGGTGCGTAAGGATTACCAGGGAAAGGGGGTCAATGTCCTGCTGCTCAACGATATCAACAAGGCGGCAATCACCAATGGCCTAAGTTATGCCGAAACCGGTCCCGAGCTGGAAACAAACAAGGACGTGCAAAGCCTCTGGAAGTATTACGAAACCCGTCAACACAAGCGCCGTCGTTGTTACATTAAGTCGCTGGAGCTGTAATGCCAATAAGATTTGCGGCTGAGCAGACCATGAGATCATAATTTTATCGTTCCAGCACTGTCTTTTCCAGTTGTTTCCACCCTTCCAATCGCATTGCGATAAGACGACTGGCCTCCCTATGCAGGCAATGCAAGCATTGGAACACCAACCCTGACTTGCGACAGATTCATGCTACGGCAAGTGGAAAAGCCCTTAAAGATAAAGTAAATATCAGATAATAATCTTAATATTTATATACTATTTTTTGAATGGCGTCGATTAATAAATCGTTTGATCGCAAGACACAATCGCTCTAATATCCTTTTTAATTATGTTATTCCCATTTACTATGAACCAGAACAGCTTAATACTATTTATGAAAGCATATTGACAATTATTTAATATAGTTATATTTTATAGTTAGGGCATGTCCAATATGATGATGGAAATGTTTGGATGGATAAACTGGCTGCGATCTTAATAACATTCTTCCTGGGCGGTCTTGGTGTACATCGATTTATGGCTGGAAAAATTGGAACAGGGATCATCTGGCTGCTTACTGCAGGTTGCTTGGGCATCGGCTGGCTGGTCGACTTCATCATGGTCTGCATGGGCAAGTTCAAAAAGAAAGACGGTACAATCTGGACGAAAAGCTGAGTGATTCACAAACGGATCGGAAGATCCACCGACCGATAACGGTCGGTGGATCTCCCACACCACCACACATGCCGTTGATGCGCCCTGTCAGCTCGCTGAGTTTGTCCTTCAGCTTCTTGACACTGGGAGATGAACGCTGAGCCTTCTTTATCCCATGCAAGGCCATATCAACGACGTTTTTGGGTATTTCTACCCGTCTTATCGTTTGCGGACGGTTTGTTCCGCCCAGAAGGATCCGCATGCGTTCATCACAGATTTCTTTCAACCGGAGTACAGGAACCGCCTGATATGGTTCGTGTTCCTCACACCAGAGGGTTGCTGTTGGCTTCTTCCAGATTCCAGGCCGGCTCAGTCAGGAATGCCATCGCCGTCAATGTCGCTCATGCCGGCACCGGCAACACCAAACAGTTCACGTCCGATCAGTCGGCGTTGGTTACGCTCCTCTTCCACAATCTTACTCAGAAACCGCCGGATCTGCTCCGGCCGCTTGATGTTGGTCAGAGGGCACTGGTTGTCAGACTGGTCCGCGGTATAAAGCATGATGGTGCCGACACCAAAAATTTTCTGCCACAATGTCCTGCTCAGTTTCATATCCAGAATCCTGTAGAGCAGGATATCATTGGTGATGGTACGAAAAAAACCGATACGTGTAGTCAAGCGCTCAGCGTCTACCTCATATCGCGTAAACGAAATGGGCATTCCTAATATCCTTTTACGATCTTTCCACAGGATGGGGTCCGGCACAACGTTATAGGGTTCATATTTGGGGGGAACATCTTTTATCATCGTCAGCCTCCTTGTTGATACGCTCATGATAGCCTTATTCTATGCCAATGAAAATAAAAAAACAGCTTTTAATTTGAATTTTTCACGCAGACATTTTGGCGTGACCAGATATGTATTCGTTTCTGATAAAGTGAGCCAATTGATCAGGATCATCCCAAATGCTCGCTGCAATTTTATTCCAGGCTGTAGATGCAAAACATCCTGGATATTATTTTTCTGGAGTTTTGCATCGATCAGGAGTTTTTCATCATGATGGTCTCGATCGACTCACTGACTTCCTCGCAGACATCACAGCAATGTTCCAAACTGTTGAAGATGCTGGTCCAGGCGATAATTTCGACTGGGTTATTTGAGGTTTGATACAATGAATGGACGGAATGGACGAATATCCGGTCACCCTGCTCTTCCAGATCGTTGATGAAAACGATGTGTTCATGGATGGTTTTTGATTTGCGGAAGTTCTTGAAATCGTCGAGGACATTTTTGGTCATTTCACAGCATTTGACGATGATCTCGGAGAATTCGGTCGCGCCCTGGAGAATCGTTCGAATATTGTACATGTAGACCTGGAGCAGCACATCCTCGATGGCATCCGTGACATCGTCTATTTTCTGTACAATCATCATAATGTCTTCGCGTTCGATTGGCGTGATAAACTCCCTGGCAAGTTTTTCCATCAGGGTATGTTTGTGCATATCGGCCGAATGCTCGATCGAATGCATCTCGTCAATATTGTCTTTGATATTATCTATATTGAAATCTCGCAGGATCTTATCCAAAACACGTGACGCGCGGCATGCGTACTCAACCAGCTCAATAAATCCGTCATAATATACGTTCGCTTGTCGCTTGGCCATATAGGTTCCTCCCTGTTTCATCGTTTTCGTTTCTTCAGTCCATATTGATCAAATCATATCAGTTTTTACATCAGAAAATCCGGATAAAAAGCTTAACCATAAGAAAACCAATTAAGCCACAGCCGGGGAATGTCAAAACCCAGGCCAGCACCATCTCGCTGACAACACTCCATTTGACGGCTGAAAGCCTGCGTGACGCGCCCACCCCCATGATCGCGGTTGTTTTGGTGTGGGTCGTACTCACCGGAATGCCCGTTAGAGAGGACAGGAGCAGGCAGACAGCCGCGGCTGCGTCTGCTGAGAAACCTTGATACTTGGTCAGCTTAACCATATCCATGCCGACAGCCTTGATGATACGATAGCCTCCGATCGAAGTACCCAACGTCATGACTGCTGAACAGAGAATGATCAGCCAGAAGGGCACGGCAAAGCGGCCTTCGCCACCCTGTCCATTGGCGAGAAAGACACCAAGCAGGAAAACTCTAATGAATTTTTGACCATCTTGTGCCCCGTGCATGAAAGCCATGGCTGCACCGCTGGCGATCTGGGCATTTTTGAAAAAACCTTCTGTTTTGCGGCGATCCATCCGCCGGAAGACCAGCTCCGTCGATTTTGATGTCAGCCAGCCAAGGCCAAAACCCATAAAGGTTGACAAGGCCAGACCATAAAGGACTTTGACCCATTCATGACCGTTGATCCCTGTCAGACCGTTGTTCAGTGCGATCGCCGCACCGGACAGTCCGGCGATCAAAGCATGGCTTTCACTCGTCGGAATGCCGAACCACCAGGCGGCTGTCGCCCAGACAACAATCGCAAACATCGCTGCACAGAGAGCAATCAGGGCGTCGTGCGCATTACCACCGAAATTGACCATATTGAAAATCGTCTGCGCAACCGTCGAATTAACGAGTGTCATGACGAGAACGCCAAGAAAATTCATGCCTGCGGCCATCAGAATCGCCGCCCTGGGCAATAACGACCTGGTAGACACACAGGTGGCGATTGCATTAGGCGCATCGGTCCACCCATTGACCAGGATAACCCCAAGTGTCAGCAAAACGGTGATGGCCAGACTGGGATTGGTCGTGAGTTGATGCATAAAATCCGTTAATGTAATGGCCATATGCCTGTCAATCCCCTCTGCACAACTGAATTGGTCGTTGCCTGTACAGACAAACCACGCGTCATCTGACACGTTTACGTTTTTGAATAAAAAACAGTTGATGTTTCCGCACTGAGTTAAATTGTAAATAGATTTGTGGCGTTTGGCAACTGAAATACAGAACCTGCGACGATGTGTTATGATGCATCGGGAAAAATAACAGCATCATGCCTTATGCCTCAACGGGTTAAAGACACGCCCACATGAAAATCGAAAGCTGCACCTGTTTTGGCTTTTCGAAAAACAAGTTAATCTCTAGGATTTATACACCTTCGTTACTAAAATCCGGAATAAAGCGCTCTAATGCGGTTTCCTCTTCTTGAGTAAAGCCATGCTCAATACCAAGGCTGATCGCGTAGTCGACTAGTTCATCATAGTCTTTCCGGATTGTTTTTCTGTTTATCTCGGGATAGGCCGCAACATTTTCAAGCGGTGTATATTGATTCATAATGCTGATATAAATTTGGTCATGGAATGCTTCATATAAGTATTTTATAATAAGCTTTGAATCATCTAAATATCCCGGAAGCATCAGATGCCTAACTAAGACACCTTTTTCCATGATGCCTCTCTCATCAAAAACAGGATTCGGCTGTTGCCTCACCATTTCTTCAACAGCAGCAGAAGCATAGGAAAAATAGTCAAGACAATTTGAGTACCGCTTGCCAATATCGGAGTTAAAATATTTGAAATCCGGCAAGTATACATCAACATAGCCTTCCAATGTTTTAATCGTTTCGACTTTCTCATAGGCACTTGTATTATAAACGATGGGTAAACACAACCCCTTTTTTTCTGCACCTTCCAGTGCTTCGATGATCTGAGGAACGTAGTGGCTCGGTGTTACCAGGTTAATATTGTTTGCCCCTTTATTTTGTAACTCTAAAAATATATCGGATAAACGCTCAATAGTAATCGCCTTGCCTGCCAAGCCTTTTGATATACCATGATTCTGACAGTATACGCAGCCCAGAGCACAACCTGAAAAAAACACTGTTCCCGAGCCTTCTTCTCCTGATATGCAAGGTTCTTCCCACATATGAAGAGCAGCTCTTGCTACAATAAGCGTGTCAGTAACGCCACAATATCCTCTCATGCCGTTCGTACGATCAGCATGACAATTTCTCGGACATAGGGTACAGTCTGTTAAAACGTTATCGCCCAATCGCTATCCCATCCTGTTGCTATTATGTTACGCTTTCCTGTCAACCGAAGGGCTGACATTGGTTGCGATATACATAGGCTTGTGCCAGGCTTCTTACTGGATGTGAAACAAATATTTCCTGTCCATTGGCAAGCTCTAAATTAAAAACATCTGTAAAATTGTTCTCATCGATCGGTTTCAATGTTATCCCATTCATAATATTTCCTCACTAAGGTATACTATTTATTGGTCTTGTCTATTCAGCCAGCTTATGTCATCAATATTATCATCTCTTCAATGATCGGTACAAGTAGGATAGCTGGCCAGACAGAACACCTAAATGATTATCTGACTACAAAATCTATATTCGAGAGGTGCATCATGAATCAGGAAAAATCATACACAATCGTCCAGGATGGCATCTGTTTTTTTGATATCGTAACTGCTGCACACGCAGATGAAACGGAGCGCCATGCGGCCAATGAACTGCGTAAGTTTATCTATCAATGCACCGGAGCAAGTCCGCGAATCTTTTCCGCGCTAACCCGCTGTCCTGAACAAGCCCATGAAATTCGAGTTGGACGAAATGTTCGCCCATCAGCCTTTTATGACACAATAAACAACAAAATACTGGGCAATGAGGGATTTGCAATCAAGACGCACGGGGATCACCTCTATATAACAGGAGCAACGTCACGAGGTACGATCTACGGTGTCTATACGTTTCTGGAACGTTTTCTAGGGTGTCGTTGGTTCACACCTAAGGTTAGCCGAATGCCAAAGCGACGTTCACTTGTGCTCTCTTGTGTCGATATCGTTGAAAAACCTGCCTTTGAATATCGTGATGCCTATTGGGGTTGCGCTTTTGAAGGTAATTTCTGCGCTCGAAATAAATTGAACGGCACTAAAGCACTTATTGCAGAGGAAATGGGTGGGAAAATGCATTTCTATAATTTCCATCACAGTTTCAACGATCTTGTACCACCCGAGTTGTATTTCTCTGACCATCCT
>JAAYLM010000379.1 GCA_012521915.1 Oscillospiraceae bacterium
CCAACAAAGAACTGGGGCTGCATGCCATCCGCGGCGGCACAATTGTCGGTGACCACACCGTGATGCTGGCCGGCCCTGAAGAAACCCTGCAGATCGCCCACAGCGCGCAGTCACGGGCGGTCTTTGCCCGCGGCGCACTGGCTGCCGCCCGTTTTCTGGCCGATAAACCAGCCGGCCGCTACAGCATGGATGATATCCTCAAAATTAAGCTGGAAACCTGAATGGACGCCAGGAACCAGCCAAGCAGTAAAACGCCCGGACGGATCCGGGCGTTTTTGGTTTCTGTAAATAAAGGGTTTTGCCATCTGTTTCACCAGCCCCTGTAGGACTGTGCTTTTGCCGTCAGCGGCTGCCGTAAGGGGATCGGCTCAGCCCGGGTTCAGCAGCCTCTCCTGCCTCTTTTTCGGTTTCTTCTTCAGCCTCATCTTCGTCGTCTTCCCAGTCTTCTTCAACAGCCTGTTCAGCCTGCTCAGGGGCTTCAGCCGCCTTGATCCGCTGGATCATGTGCTTGTCAAGGCCCCTGTAGGCAAAAAAGGTGGTCATGAACAAGTTGAACGCCAGCGCAAAAAAGAGGTACCATAACATGGCCGCCAGGACGGATATGCCGTAACCCAGGAGCAGCAGCACACCAGGTATCGCAAAAAGGATCAGGACACTTAACAGGAGAATGCCGATGTTCAGGGGCAGGCGGAGGATCGCGAACATCAGGCTGTTGCGCAGCAGCTGCTTTACTGTGAGTTTAAACGTGACCATCATGGGGTACAGATACAGCTGCATCATGCACCATATGACAAAAAAGACAACGATCAGTGTCTGCAGGAAAACGCTGATCAGCGGACTGTTCAGCACCATGTTTGTATTATAGAACGAATAATTGATGACAAAGAGCAACGTCAGCAGAAAGCTGATAGCGGAAGTGGCCAGAGACTGGCGCAGATTGTTGCGTGCATGATCTTTAAAGTCCATCCAGACAAAAGCATGTTCCTCACGCGCGTAATTGCGCAGCAGGTAAACGACACCTGCATGAACTGGCCCTATAATCGCCAGGCCCAGCCCGACCAGCGTCACAGCCACCAGCACATACATCTGAAGGAACTGCAGGTTGGCGAAGTCAAGAAAGGTGATGTCTTCCTGCAGTATAATGCCGGCATCCTTGAAAATATCAGCCAGAACCTGGGGTGTCATGCCGGGCACAAAGGCCTGGATCACAAACGAGGCACCAAAAAAAGCGATCAGAAAAACCGGCAGGCTGAAAACCACGTACATCAGGTTGATGGTGACGATTTTCCAGAATTTCCGTCCCAGAACCGAAAAGAAAGTGCCAAAGGCACCCTTGGGCGGATCGTCCGGATAGACGCCCGGGCCTTCCTTGGTGTAATCAAATAAGCCAAATATCCCTGCCATATCACATCTCCTCCTTAACCCGAAAGCAACGCCAAACCGCCTTTCGCCCTGCGGCGAACAGCTGCGTCATTCAGGCAAGTTTCATTATACGCCATTTTCATCCAGCGAAAACAGCGAAAAAGCCCCATTTTTGTTAATGAACGGTAAACGCCGCAGCGTCTCCGGCTGTTTTAAGGCCTGCTGGTCAACCGCCTGCAGGGAACGGTCGATCAGGCCGGCCAGGCGTTCTTGTTTACGTCTGGGTTTTCCTTCCAGGTCAGCCAGGAGCCCGAAATTCGCGTTCATGGGCTGGAACGAATCGACACGCTCATCTGAGACATAAGCAGCCAGCGCTCCGATTACCGTGCATGATGATAAAAGCTGGCTGCGCCGTTCCTCCCCAGTCAGGCCGGTTGCCTGAAGAGCCGCCTGCCATCCGGCGATCAATCCTGAAGCTGCTGACTCCACATAACCTTCCACCCCGGTGATCTGCCCGGCAAAATAAAGCTGTGGCTTGCCCCGCACACTGAAGTCGGTCTGCAAAACCCGCGGGGAATCCAGATAGGTATTGCGGTGCATCACGCCATATCGCACAAATTCAGCATGCGCCAATCCGGGTATCAAACGAAAAACGCGCTGTTGCTCCGTAAAAGCCAGACGTGTTTGAAAACCTACCAGATTATACAGGCTCCCCGCCCGGTTGTCCTGACGCAGCTGCACGCAGGCATACGGGGC
>JAAYLM010000049.1 GCA_012521915.1 Oscillospiraceae bacterium
ATGCTGATCGAAGATCACATCGGCCTTTTTGCTGAATCGCCGCTGCGAGGACCCAATGACGCAATGTGCGGACCGCGTCTCCCCGATCAGTCTCATGTTTATGATCCGGTCTGGCGCGCGCTGGCCGCCTCCTGCGCCGCAGACCTGGCGATCCCGCTGCACAGCGGGGTTTATGCCTGGTGCCGAGGTCCCCAGTATGAAACGCCGGCGGAGATCCGCCTGCTGGAGCGCCTGGGCGTTGATGCGGTCGGTATGTCCACCGTACCGGAAGCCATCGCGGCTGTGCATGGCGGCATGAAGGTGCTGGCAATATCCTGCATCACCAATATGGCTGCCGGTATTCTTGATCAGCCACTCGATCATGATGAAGTCATGCAGGTTGGCCGCCAGGCCTCCGCCGCGACCATCCGTTTGCTGTCCGCCTTGCTAAACCGGACAGGGGAGGAAAGAACATGATCGAAGAAAACCGTGTCGACCCGGCATCGGCAGAAGCCAAGGGGCAGCGCTTGCCAAGTGATGTCAATAGCGACGCTGATGTTGCAGCCGGGAGGCAGAAAATTGAATGGGCCTGGGCTAACATGCCGGTGCTGCGCCAGATATCAGCGGACCTGCAGGTAGCGAGGCCGTTGCAAGGCCTGCGCGTGGCCATCAGCGTCCATGTTGAAGCTAAAACGGCCTGTCTGGCCAAAACCCTGGCAGCTGCCGGAGCCGAAGTCGCTCTGACTGGCTGCAACCCGCTTTCCACCCAGGACGATGTTGCCCTGGCCCTGGCGTCAGACGGCCTGGCGGTTTACTGCAGGCATGGTGTCGGTGAAGCGGATTATCTGCGCCACCTGGAAATGGCCCTGGCTTTCCATCCGCACCTGATCATTGATGACGGCGGCGATTTCGCCCGCTTGCTGCACAGCAGCTGCCGCCACCTGGCTGATGAACTGATCGGCGGCTGTGAGGAAACGACAACCGGTATCCAGCGTCTGAAGATTCTGGAAAGGGAGGGGCGGCTCCTCTATCCGGTGCTTGCCATTAATGATGCCCGCTGCAAGCACCTTTTTGACAATCGTTTCGGCACCGGGCAGTCTGTCTGGACGGCCATCATGGCGACAACCAACCTGATCGTAGCCGGAAAAACAGTTGTTATAGCGGGTTTTGGCATGTGCGGGCGTGGTGTTGCCTTACGCGCCTCCGGCCTGGGCGCCCGCGTCATTGTCACAGAGATCGACCCGGTTAAAGCCTGTGAAGCCCTGATGGAAGGTTATGAAGTCCTGCCTATGCAGCAAGCCGCACCACTGGGTGACTTGTTTATAACCGTAACAGGATGTCGTGATGTTATAACGACAGAACACTTTCAGCGCATGAAAAATGGCGCGATACTCTGCAATGCCGGTCATTTTGACGTGGAAATAAACATGAGACAGCTGGCAGAACTGGCCGTACAGCAAGAAGTGGTGCGCGCCAACATCGTGGCCTATGTACAGCCGGACGGGCGACTGTTGCATGTGCTGGCAGAGGGCCGGTTGGTCAACCTGGCTGCCGGGGACGGCCATCCGGCGGAAATCATGGATATGAGCTTTTCCCTGCAGGCTGAAGGCGTGTGTTACCTGGCTGAAAGCGGCCGAAACCTTCACCCGGGCGTCTACCCGCTGCCGGCCGATCTGGATGATCAGGTCGCAGCCCGCCTGCTGCGTCATTTGAACCGGCCTATCGATACGCTCACACCTGATCAGGAGGCTTATCTCAACCAGTGGACCTTGTGAGATCTGCCATCGACAGCAACGCGGGCAGCGGAGGAAACGACCGTGCAGGAAAACGTTTTATTTGACCGGATCACCTTGGTTACGCCCGGAGCTGACGGGCAGGTCACAGTCCGGCAAGAAGCCTGGATCGCTGTAAAAGATGGCCGTATCGCCTGCGTCGCTCCTGACCGGACATCAGCCGAAGGCGCCCTGGAAGGCACTGACTATGTGCTCTATCCCGGACGTGACCGCTTGTTGTTGCCGACCTTTGCCAACACACACAACCACATGGCCATGTCGCTGCTGCGCAACGCGGCCGATGACCTGGCTTTGCACAACTGGCTTTTTGACGTCATTTTCCCCCGCGAGGAAAAGCTGGATTATGGCCTGGTGGCGACAGGCAGCCGCCTTGCCCTGGCAGAAATGATCCGGAGCGGCACCGGAGCTTCCGCCGACATGTATTTTTACCACGAGGCTGCCATTGAAGCAGCTCTGGAAGCCGGATTCCGCTTGAATTTCTCTGTTGACGCAAAGAGACCGGATCCGTCAGGCGCTGCGGTGCCGGATGAGCGCATCCTTTCTGAACAGATCAGACGCTGGCGTTCTGAGCCATTGCTTCGTGTTTCTTTGCTGGTGCACTCTGTTTACCTCTATCCACAGGCTGTTTATCCGCAGCTGGCCGCGATGGCTGCCGGACAGGGCTGCACGGTGCAGATTCACGTGGCCGAGACAGCGCGTGAAGTCCGGGAATGCCTGCAGCAGTATGGCCGACGGCCGGCTGCCCAACTGGCCCGATTCGGCTTTTTCCAGACACCCACCCTGGCTGCCCATTGTGTCCATCTGGACGACGAAGAACGCGCTATTCTGGCCCGGCCGTCGGTTTATGTAGCCCACTGTCCGGCCAGCAACCTGAAGCTGGGCAGCGGCATGGCGGACATCGTTGCGCTCCAGGAGGCCGGGGCCACCGTTGTGCTGGGTACAGATGGACCAGCCAGCAACAACAACCTCGACATGTACCACGACATGCGCCTGGCTTCACTGCTGGGCAAGGGGTTGCACCGTGCCGCCGCTTTGCTGCCTGCCGCGACCATGTTGAAGATGGCCACACAAGACGGCTGTGCCGCTCTGGGCTATGCCGATAGCGGCCTGATCGCCGCCGGCTGGCAGGCCGACCTGCAGGTTGTACGTACAGATAGCCCAGGTTTCAACCCGCCGGCCAACCCGGTCAACGCGCTGCTCTACAGCGCTGCCGCTGCGGATGTGGAATCGCTTATGGTGGCGGGGCAATGGCTGATGTACAAGCGGGCGCTGCAGACACTCGATGAAGAAAAAACAAGGTTTGAAGCAGAACAGGCTGCTGCCCGATTGGCGCCTTGAAGGGCATTCCCTTAAACAATAAAGGTCGGCCTGCACTTGACTTTTATAATCATCATGTTATGATAGCTGACCATGACGACGCATGGATCCTTGAAGGAGGCGGTCATGATATGATGAATCGACGAAAATTGTAAATCACCAATTCTATAGGCCGGGCGGTCTGTACGCGGTACAGTGACCACCGGCTTTTCTACAGGGCAGATCTTATGCCGAACGCTATGATTGTGACCAGCAGACCAGCTGACCATGGATAAAAGAAAGGTTGTGGGAAACCCGGTGACAGCAGCCGGAGACAAGATGCTAAAAACAAAAACAAAGGTTGAAAAGGAAAGCGAAACACCGGCACAGGCAGACAGGATCGCAGATCGCTGCAGGGCTGTGCTAAGAGACGGGGAGCAGCTCGAGAAAACCGCGTCCATTGACTTGACACGGGACGGTTCCTATACCGATGGCGCCGTCTGTCTGACTGACCAGCGCCTTATCATCTTTTCACCGGATCACGCTGACGGCCATCTGGACTTGGAACGTGACGCGGTCAAGAAGATAAGCGTGATGGGCTTGTATGGTAATTATCTCCTGCAGATAACCCGTTCAGACCAGCCAGAGACCATAGGGCGTTTCACCAACAGATGGCGTGAAGATGTTGAAAGGGTCTGTCGTTCCATGGGATCTTGTTACCAGGCGGTGGGTGCTGATTCTGGAAATGGCGGCACGACACCGGGCAGGGAGCAGAACCGCTGTCCCAGTTGCGGGCGAACCTTGCCGCGTAAAAACGCGACCTGCCCTTATTGCATTGACAAACGCAAAGTCATCAACCGGCTGCTGGCTTATATACAGCCGCACAAGAAACTGGCCATGCTGGGTCTCTTGTTCTCCCTGATCGCCACCACAGCTTCTCTGGCACCCCCTTATTTCACCCGTGTACTGGTTGATGACGTGGTGCTGGCCCGCAACCTCAGACTCCTCTGGATCATGGTCAGCCTGTTGCTTTTAACACATCTGATCCATGGCGTGTTCAATGGCTTGCGCGCTTTTCATGTCCGGGTGCTGGCCCAGAAGGTTGTCTACGACATCAGGACGCAGGTGTTCGCCAAGATGCAGCGTCTTTCAGTTAATTATTTTGACAAGCGCAGCACCGGTGCGATTATGTCCCGGATCAGCAACGATACGCAGCAGTTACAAAGCTTCATCATTGAAGTGACGCGCGATGTTATCGTGCAGATTCTTACATTGCTGA
>JAAYLM010000050.1 GCA_012521915.1 Oscillospiraceae bacterium
ACTGATTTCCTATCGCTAACTTAGCGGCTGACTGATCGCTGCGATAAAATCCCGAACAGGTGGATCGCCCCAAAGTTCCCTGTAATCTTCGCCCAGATAGCAGGCAAAGGTGGTAATGTATTCCATCCCCATCTGACGGTAGACGTCAACATCAGCCGCCGCGACCTGAAGATCCGGCACCAGTTTCCTGGGCGGCTTTTTCCAACCGGAGAACATGGAATTATCCATCCAGTAGTCCAGTGCCGTAGCATCCTTACAGCCAAACGTGCGTAGCAAGCTTGCCAGTGGCCGGAACTGCCCTGCGTTTTTTTCGCAGTGTGGTGCGTTAATCGGTACATGATGATCACGGGCCATGGGTGCGTATTCCAGGTACACGTCCGGATGCGGCTTGATATTCGGTGTCTCCATCGTATCGTGATAAGCCAGAAAAGACAACTTGGCCTCTGGGTCAGTACGTTTCAGACCGGCCAGCATGGCGTGCACAATCGTCAACGCCTGATCTGAGTGAGACATCTGCCGACATGGCTCACACCAGCAGCCACCATTGAAGATATCGTCCAGCCATAAATGATACCGGTGATCACGTGTCGGCAGATCTGCAGCCAGTTTTGCGCAGGCCGCGGATATGGTTTCAAAAGCTTCCGTATTGGAGGCGCAGCAATTCGATTCCGCTAGTCGGTTTCCTTCCGGACTCATGCGAAACCATTCAGGGTTCTTCTGGAACAGATCCCGTGGCAGCAGATAAGTCAAAGCATGGCAGGCAAACTCAACGCTGATGCCCTTCGCTTCCAAGGTGGCTACTCGCTTATGAAAGTCCGGATCCTGCACTTGTTTGAGCAAACGTGCCAAAGATAAATGTGCCTGAGACCCGCCCACCGGATGAATGCCCAGTACAGATACACCAAGTGAAGGCAGCACCTCCACACACATGTCATCCAGTTCTTCCGGATGAATAAGAAGACCCATTTTTGCTTTCATTGGCTTTCCCCTCGCCTCATCATATTCTTGCTTGATTCAATGAACGGTACACTATCCTGATCATATAGCAGACAGCCCATAGGATCAACATTCAGAACGCCCGTAAGATCAACGTTTTACATGTCTGCTTTTTCGCTTGAAATTGTAGGCAATGGTCAAGCAATACCCAGGTATTTATAACTATTTTAAGACGTACAAAAGCCCGGAGCATTGATGTTCCGGGCTTTTACTGGTCGGAGTGACAAGACTTGAACTTGCGACCTCTTGCACCCCAAGCAAGCACTCTAGCCACCTGAGCTACACCCCGACGGGCCTCTACAATTGTAGAGGCAGATCAGCGATCTGTCAAGCATCAGCTGACCCTATGTAACGTTGCAAAACTCAGAAGTTGCGTTCGCTGCGGTTGTTCGGTCTCGTGTCCGGTTCATTGCTGCGCTCACGCGGACCACTGACGTCACGCGGGCTCCGCGGTCCCCGGTCGTTACTGACCCGCGGACCCCTGTCTCCGCGATCGCTACGGCCACCGCGGTCGTTACGGTCGTTCCTGCGGTCCATGCCCTGGGGCCTTCTGGGCGCGCTGTCGCCGTCTACAAAACCAGCCGGCTTTTCCTGTGTATCACGGATGGAAAGGTTGATGCGGCCCTGGCTGTCAATCTCCATGACCTTCACCTTGACGGGGTCACCTTCCTTGACTACATCCTCCACACGTTCGACGCGCTTCCAGGCCAGCTTGGAAATGTGGACCAGACCTTCCTTGCCCGGCAGGAACTCAACAAAGGCGCCAAAATTCATCAGGCGGGTGACATGTCCGTCAAAAATCTGCCCCACATCCGGGTCACTGACGATGCCTTTGATCATGCTGAGTGCTTTCTCTGCAGCCACGCTGTTCGGTGAGGCCACATAAACCCGGCCGTCATCCTCGATATCGATCTCCACGCCGGTTTCCTCGATGATACGGTTGATGATTTTACCGCCGGCACCGATGACTTCACGGATCTTGTCAACTGGAATCACGGTCTGGATAATCTTGGGGGCATAGGGTGACAATTCGGCGCGAGGCTCAGCCAGACAAGGTTTCATGACATCATTGATGATCTGCAACCGGCCTGAACGAGTCAGGGCGAAAGCGTCGCGGATCATGTCCAGAGTCAAACCGTCAACTTTAATGTCTACCTGGATTGAGGTGATCCCTTCGCTTGTACCGGCCACCTTGAAATCCATATCGCCGAAAAAGTCTTCAATGCCCTGGATGTCCATGAAAACCATGTAATCCTGGTCGTTTTGTTCATTGACAATCAGACCGGCGGAAATGCCGGCGACAGGGCGGCTGATCGGCACGCCCGCGTCCATCAAGGCCAAGGTGCTTGCGCAAACGGAACCTTGTGAGGTTGAATCGTTGGACATGGTCACTTCCGATACGCAGCGGATGGCATAGGGGAACGCTTCCTCACTGGGCAGCACCGGAACAAGTGAACGCTCGGCCAGGGTACCATGACCAATTTCACGGCGGCCAGGCGAACGGGCGAAACGGGCTTCACCCGTTGAGTAACCCGGCATATTGTAGTGGTGCATGTAGCGTTTTTCTTCTTCATTGTCCAGGCCATCCAGCATCTGCACCTTGGAGAGCGGCCCCAGTGTGCAGGTTGTCAGCACCTGTGTCTGTCCACGCTGGAAGAGGCCACTGCCATGTACACGCGGCAGCAAACCGACTTCAGCCGACAGTGGACGGATTTCATCCAGACCACGGCCGTCCACACGGCGTTTCTCTTTCGCCAGGTATTCGCGGACCACTTTCTTTTCCAGTTTATAGATGGCATCGCCGGTAAAGCCCGGCCATTCAGGGTTGAGGCTCTCCAGATGCGCGGAAGTCTCTTCTTGCAGCCGGGCAATCGCCAGGTCACGCTCATTCTTGTCAACCGCAAGAACTGCTTCGCGCATACGCGCGTAGGCAAAAGCGTCCACAGCAGCAAAAACATCGGTCGGCACAGCAACCTTCTCATAACTGAACTTGGGTTTGCCGATCTCAGAGGCGATGGACTCAATGAACAGGCAGATCTCCTTGATCACTTCATGACCTTCGCTGATAGCCTCGAGCATGATATCATCATTCACTTCATTGGCGCCGGCTTCGATCATGCAGATCTTGTGTTTGGTGCCGGCCAGTGTCACAGCCATCTGGCTTTGCTCACGCTGCGCTTCATTGGGGTTGATGATGATCTTGCCATCAACCAGTCCGATGTGCACACCGGCGATCGGCCCGTTAAAAGGGATATCCGATATACTGGTCGCGATCGAGGTGCCCAGCATGGCGGCGATCTCCGGTGAGCAGTCCTGATCGACAGACAGCACAAGGTTGTTGACCGCGACATCATTGCGCAGGTCGCTGGGAAAAAGCGGACGCATCGGGCGATCAATGACACGAGAGGTCAAAACCGCTTTTTCTGAGGGACGCCCTTCCCTCTTGATAAAACCGCCCGGGATTTTCCCGACACTGTATTGCTTTTCCTCATAGTCAACGCTGAGCGGAAAATAATCGATACCGGGACGCGGTGAGGCGGATGCTGTCACGGTTGAGAGGATAACGGTTTCCCCGTACCGGACCAGACAGGAACCGCTGGCAAACTGCGCCAGTTTTCCTGTCTCGATAACCAGAGGCCTTCCGGCCAGATTCATTGTAAAAGTTTTTTCCATGTTAATATTCCTCCTTGGGTTGGCAGTAATGCTGCCATCTTTAACCCACGGAGCGGTAGCCTGTAGGGTCCATGGCTGCACGTGGATCTCTGTCCACCGATCAGCCGCGCAACCTACCTTCTACTGCCCGCAGGTTTGCTGCTTGTGAAAATTGGTGAGCGGCAGGCCGCTCACCAATATGCACGGTTTACTTTCTCAGGTTCAGCTTGCTGATAATCGTCCGGTAACGCTCAATGTCGATACTGGCCAGATAATCCAGCATACCTCTTCTCTGTCCAACCATCATCAGCAGGCCACGACGTGAATGATGGTCGTTTTTATGCTGTTTCAGATGTCCCGTCAGATGATTGATCCGTTCAGTCAGAATGGCAACCTGAACTTCCGGTGAACCTGTGTCGCCTTCGTGTAGTGCATAGGTGGCGATCAATTCCGCTTTACGCGCTTTGTCCATGAATATGTCCTCCTGTTTAGCCTGTGTCATCGTATGTGGTCGGACGATCCACAAACCATGATCACGGCAGAATAGAAAAAGAATAGCACAAGTCATGACATAAGTAAAGTCACTTGCGTTACCACCCAGGTATGATCAACAGCCCGGACCTGTCAGTATTGCCAAAAACGTGGTAATACGGCTATTTGCCACGCGCCTTGTAGTGATGGGTCGCGCCGTTCGCACAAATGATGACTTCATTATCTTCAGCTGCCTGCTCGGTATGACCGACCTCCCGGGCTGCCAGCTGATGCTGCTTGCAGACCGCCATGATTTCCGGAACGGCAGCAGGATCGCAGTACAGTTCCAGGCGATGACCCATGTTGAAAACCTGGTAAAGTTCTGATTCACTGATCTGCCCGCTGTCCCGGATGGCTGCAAACAAAGGCGGGGCAGGAAAAAGGTTATCTTTGACATAACGGACGGACCGGCCGAAATCCCGGCATTTGGCCTGGCCTCCGCCAGTGCAGTGGATGATACCGGCTATGGCTTTGCCGGCATCTGCTGCCAGGATATCGCGCACCACCGGCAGGTAGGTGCGCGTTGGTGAAAGCAGGGCTTCGCCGACGGTCAGGCTGCTGCCCGGCAGCGGGTCGTCCAGATGCCAGCGCCCGCAGTAGGCCTGGCTGGGATCCATGGTATCAGCGAATGATTCAGGGTAGCGGCTGCGGTAATCAGGGTGCAGCAGCAGATGGCGGGCAGCGGTCAGCCCGTTGGAGCCAATACCGGCGTTCTCTCTGGACTCGCCGCGCATGGTACCAAAGGAGGCCAGGCCGACAATAGCCAGACCCGGCCGGATCTGTGCCGCGTCAATCACCCGGTCACGGCGCAGCCGCACAAAAACAGTTGCGTCACAAATCAGGGTACGCGCCAGATCACCGACATCGGCTGTTTCACCGCCGGTCATCGTTATGTTGACCCCCGCAGCCTGAAGGCGACAGATCAAATCGTCATAACCCCGGATCAGGGCAGCCAGGCAGGTGGCATCAATCCGCTGGGCATTACGCCCGATTGTATTGGATAAGTAAAAGTTGTCAACGGCACCAACGCAAAGCAGGTCATCGGTGTTCATGACCAGCGCGTCCTGAGCCAGACCGGCAAACCAGGAGGGGTCACCGCTTTCGCGGTACATCAGGTAAGCCACAGAAGCTTTCGTCCCCGCACCATCGGCATGCAGCGCAGCACACCAGTACGGGTTCCCGACCGGATCGGCCAGCACTTTGCAGAACGCGCCCGGGAAAAGGCCTTTGTCCTGTCCGGCTACAGCCTGGTGCACATCGTCTTTGGTCGCGGACACACCGCGGGCCTGATAGGCGCTTGACGCCTGGTCTGACTGATGAATTCCCACAGGCTGCCTGTCCGTCGTGGTGTATTTCTCACTGCTCATGCCTGTATCCTCTTCTCCTGCTGTCGTCGATGCGTAAACGGCCGGCTTGCTTGTCTGATATATTTTTGCTTTCCGAGCAAGCCTGTAAGCCGGGTCCTGTCTTGGACAACCATCTATCTAGGCCGGCTGTTGCCAGCCGGCTCAAGCCACCTCCACGGGACTTGCGGGCAACAAATGTGTCCCGCCACGGTGTTGCTCCAGGTGGGGTTTACAGAGCCGGACCGTCACCAGTCCGCTGGTGAGCGCTTACCTCACCTTTCCACCCTTGCCGGCACCTTGCGGCACCGGCGGTCTCTTTCTGTTGCACTTGCCTTGAAGTCGCCTTCACCGGGAATTACCCGGCACCCTGCCCTTTGGAGCCCGGACTTTCCTCACGTGCCGCCTTTCGGCTGACACCCGCGGCTGTCCGGCTTACTCGGAAAGCTATCTCATTATAAACCAGACCTGCGTACACGGCAAACGGCAATCCCGGCAGCATGAGACGCATGCGCCCGGCCAGCGGCGGCAGCACAACCCGCTCACTGACATCATGTCCCAACTGGAGCAAAGCACAGCCGGAAAGGCGAAGCTGCAGTCCGGTGCTGTGCTTGCATTCACCACAAAGTAAGCAGTCCGCGCCAGAGCGGCGTACCTCAGCGATGTTGTCAGCGGAAAAGGACCCGGGAAAAACTGCCATGAAGCGCACCGGACGGTCTTCAGACTCCTGCAGCAGGCAGCCGGAAGCGCCCAGAAGATCCCGGCAGCGGCCGGCCAGATCACTGAGTGGCAAAGGTTTGCGAAGATGGATCAACCGTCCGTATGGCGACACCGGATTTACTGCCGTTTCCGCATCCGGCAGACCGCCGGTCAGCGTGGCGGCCAGGCTGTCAGCGACACCCCCGGCAGCAGCGTCAAGGTTGGTATGGGCAGCCAGGACGGCTGTTTTTTCTTCAACGAGCCGCATCAAGAGCGCTTGTTCCGGATCATCGCGTCTTAAAACGGACAAAGGATTGAAAATGACCGGATGATGGCTGATGATCAGGTTGGCTTGCCGCTTTGCGGCAAAGCGCATCGCTTCCGGTGTGACATCCAGAGCAAGGACAACAGCACGCACCGGATCGGACGGATCACCGACCTGCAGGCCGACCGCGTCCCAGGGTTCAGCCAGATGAGCAGGCGCCAGCTGTTCCATGGCCTCCATCACATCACGCACCAGCCATTCTCCGCTTGTTAATGTATGATTCATGTAGCACCCCTTTCTTTCAGCCAAGCTGCCAGTTCTTCCGCCACCGGCCTCAACTCAGGCCCGCTCCTGATCTGCAGCTGCAGCTGTCTCAGCAGTTTGTGCACATAGGCGATCAGCAGCGGTGTTGGCTGTCGGATCAGGCAGGGGCCGATCCAGGCCGGCAGATCATCAAGTTCTTCCGGTTCGCCCTGCCAGGCCGCAGCCAGGACTGGATAGAAACGGCCGCGTTCTGTGGCCAGCGTTTCCCGAACAATCCGGTAGCCTTGACCGTGCAGCCATCGCCGCACCTGCGGCAGATGCTTCATCGCCTGTACAATCATCTGCCGGCAGGCAGGCGCTCCGGAAAGAATCCGGCAAATCTCCAGACCACCCAGGCCTGCCAGCACCACCACATCTTCCGACTGGATTGACAAGCCATTCAGGCCGTCTGTCAGAACGGTACTGACGCGGTTCTGCAGGTTGTGCTTCTGGATGTTTTTTTCTGCCTGTCGCAACGGCCCGCTGCGCAGGTCAGCCGCGACAGCCGCCTGACAGCGTTCTGCCTTCACGAGATAAAGGGGCAGCTTGGCATGATCTGTACCAATATCAAAGACAATCCGGCAGGGCGGCACCAGATCCGCCACAGCCTTCAGCCGGGGAGAAAGCCGCAAATCAGGTTCTTCTTCCTGGATCGCTCCGGGATGCATGGTTCAGTCCAAGTAATCCTTGAGTTTCTTGCTGCGGCTGGGATGGCGCATCTTACGCAGGGCTTTTGCTTCAATCTGGCGGATGCGCTCACGGGTCACATTGAACTCCTTGCCAACTTCCTCCAGTGTCCGGGTGCGGCCGTCATCCAGCCCGAAGCGCAGGCGCAGCACTTTTTCCTCGCGCGGCGTCAGCCCTTTCAGAACATCAAGCAGTTGCTCTTTAAGCAAGGTGAAAGCAGCCTGGTCAGCCGGTGACGGGGCATCATCATCAGGTATGAAATCACCCAGGTGACTGTCCTCCTCTTCACCGATCGGTTTTTCCAGTGAGACTGGCTCCTGGGAAATCTTCATGATCTCGCGCACTTTATCCACCGTCAGCTCCATCTCCTGAGCGATCTCTTCAGCTTCTGGCTCACGCCCCAGCTCCTGGATGAGCTGCCGTTGAATGCGGATCAGCTTGTTGATCGTTTCCACCATGTGGACCGGAATGCGGATGGTGCGGGCCTG
>JAAYLM010000380.1 GCA_012521915.1 Oscillospiraceae bacterium
ACTTGGTATTTCCATTGAGTTCCTGGACCTATTCGAACAGACAACTCACTCGTACCCGGAAAGGGAAATAGAGTTTATGTTCTTCACAGCATCGTTAAAAAAGGGAGTCCCTGTTCCCTCTGTACATAACTGCATCAAATGGGTGTCGCCGGACAAACTCGAAGAGTACGAATTCTGCCCGGCCGATGTCTTCGTTGTCGAGAAACTTTCAAAAGGCAAATAGCACTGATCATGTGATCTGCAGTATTCAAAATCTCCCGACGTTGCATCCTCAAATCACAGATGAATCTTCGTACCTTTCAGGCTATTGCTGTTTCTTTCTGTTTCTATCATATTGGCTGTTTATTTTAAGAAACCCTGAAGGATAGTTTCTTCCGCTTCTTTCTCCGTCATTCCAAGTGACATTAGTTTTGTCAATTGTTCAGATGCGATTTTGCCGATAGCAGCCTCATGAATTAATTGAGCATCGGAATTGAAGGCTGAGATTTCGGGGACAGACGAGACCTGTGCCTGATCCATGATGATCGAATCACACTGGATATGTCCGCGGCATTTGGCATAACCGCGCATGTTCAAATGAAAAACCTGTTTGGATTCATTCTGAGCCACTGACCTGGATATGATTTGAGCGGAGGCGTCTTCACCGAGCAAATTTACCGTGATGTTGGATTCAGCAGTCTGGCTCAGATATGTAAGCAGCCTTTCCGTCACGATCAAACGTGAGTTCTTATGCAAGCGAACTTCTGTATCCCGCAAAGTACTGTCTATCCCCTTAATCTGTACCATTTCAAGCTCAGCCGTTCCATTTTCTTCTATCTCTATAATGGTTTTGGGGTTTAAGATCCGTACGCCGCTGCCGTCACCTTCACCGTAATGTTTTTCTACATACTTCATACGGGCGCCCTTGCGGACAAAGAACTCATGGATCCCGTCGTGCTGAGCTTTTTTACCGCTCGGATTATGGATACCGCAACCTGCCACGATCAGCACGTCTGAGTCTTCTCCCACTTCAAACGTGTTGTAAACCATATCCTCCATGTCTTCCGACAGGATAACGGGGATATGCACGCTCTCTCCTTTTGTACCAGGTTTTATGATGACATCGATGCCGGGCTTGTCTTTTTTCGTTATGATATCGATATTTGCCGTTGTATTACGTTCGACGCCCCGGCCATTTTTCCGGATATTGAATGCTCCGCGCGGCATTTCGTGCAGATCCGCAACCTCAGCTAACAGTTTTTTATCGATCGCATCCAGCAATTGCTCTTCCTCCTCTGCTACAATTCCGCCGACACTCGCAATCCGAGTCTAGTCGGCTGATTTCTCCAAGGATCTTTTCACGGTTGGTTATTTCGCTGACAGTTCCTTCGGCAACCATGATGACCTCATCGGCCAAATCAAGGATCCGCTCCTGGTGTGATATTATCAGGATAGTTGTATCATATTTCTTGTTCATCTTTTCAAAAGTTTCCGTCAGCCTTTGCATGCTCCAGAGATCTATCCCCGCTTCGGGCTCGTCGAAGATAGCCAACTTCAAGTCACGGGCCAGAATAGTGGCAATTTCGATCCGCTTAACCTCTCCTCCGGAAAAGCTGGCATTGATTTCACGGTCCAAATAATCCTGAGCACACAGCCCGACATCATAAAGATAATCGCAAGTATCAACTGCCGCCTTCTTCCCACCGGCAATCTCCAGAAGTTCACGTACCTTGATGCCTTTAAAACGGGCAGGTTGTTGAAATGCGTAACCGATGCCCATTCGTGCACGTTCGTAAAGCTCTTTGTGCGTTATGTCCACGCCATCCAACAAAATTTGGCCGCTCGTAGGCTGGTGAATTCCCATGATAGTCTTGGCCATTACGGATTTTCCGCCGCCGTTAGGCCCGGTCATTACATAGCTTTTTTTATCTTCCAAGGTGAAATTCACATCTTTTAATACTTTG
>JAAYLM010000381.1 GCA_012521915.1 Oscillospiraceae bacterium
CAAGATCGCCTTGACCGGCCAGATCAGCCGGTTGCTGCCGTTAAGCATGATCGCCCTTGCTGTCATAACCATACAGGCCATTAATGTCCGACTGATGATTTTTCATGCCGGCAGGCTGGAAAGCAGCATCCCATATGACATACGCAAGGAAGCTTTTGCCAAGTTGCAATCGATGCCATTGGCCTATTACGACCAGACACCGGTCGGCTGGCTGCTGGCCCGCATGACATCTGACAGCCGGCGACTCGGTGAAACACTATCCTGGAACGTCGTTGACTTATTCTGGTCGCTGGCCATGATGATCCTGACGATGGTTTTTATGCTTCTGCTGAATGTCCGCCTGGCCTTGCTTGTTCTGGCGACTGTTCCGGTGCTGGTTGTCGTCAGTATCTTGTTCCAGAAAAAAATACTGTATAATTTCCGCAAAGTACGCAAGTATAATTCCCATGTCACCGCAGGTTTCAATGAGGGCATCGGTGGTGCGAAAACAATTAAATCCCTGTCGATCGAAGACGCTGTGCATCAAGAGTTTCAAGGCGCCACCGAGTCTATGCGTGAGTTTTCCGTACGCGCGGCAACTGTTTCGGCGGTTTACACACCAATTGTCCTTTTGCTGGGCGCCATTGCCGCGGGTTTGGTTTTATGGCGTGGCGGCGCACGGATGGAGAGCGGGCTGGCGGACAGTATTGGTTACGGTACCATGGTTGCCTTTATTTCATATGCCGTGCAGTTTTTCGAGCCTGTCAAGCAATTCGCTCGGGTCTTCACTGAACTGAACTACGCCCAGGCTTCAGCAGAGCGGGTTATCTCGATCATTGATATGGAAGCAGGCATCCGCGACAATGAGATTGTGGAACAGACCTATGGGAAGATGCTCAGTTCCAAGCGTGATCAATGGCCAGAGTTTGCCGGAAATATCGAGTTTCGTGATGTCACATTCCGGTACAAAGACGGTGAGAACATCCTGGAGCACTTCAACCTGCTCGTCAAAGCCGGGGAGAAAATAGCCATCGTTGGTGAAACCGGTTCTGGAAAGAGCACGCTGGTTAACCTGGCCTGCCGTTTTTATGAGCCAACAGAGGGTAGTATTCTGGTTGACGGTGTCGATTATCGTGAACGGCCGCTGCTCTGGATGTATGCCAACCTGGGCTATGTACTGCAGGAACCGCACCTGTTCAGCGGCACGGTCAAAGAGAATATCGCTTACGGCCGTACAGAAATCGATATGGCCACCATCATTAAAGCAACCAACATTGTCAACGCGCACGATTTCATTATGCAGATGGATGAGGGGTATGACACACAGGTCGGGGAGCGAGGCAGCCGCCTTTCAACAGGCCAGAAGCAGTTGATCAGTTTTGCCCGCGCCATCCTTTCTGACCCGGGCATGTTTGTATTGGATGAAGCAACATCATCCGTGGATACGGAAACAGAGCACCTGATCCAGAAGGCCATGGCCAACGCGCTGAGAGGCCGGACAAGCTTCATCATCGCCCACCGGCTATCTACGATCCGTTCCGCTGACCGCATCCTGGTTATTGAAAAAGGCCGTATCGTCGAGGAAGGCAACCAGCATGAACTGTTGCAGAAAAAAGGTCGTTACTGGCGGCTTTACACCAATCAGTTCATGCGCGAGCAAGTCGTTGGCCAGGCAGGGCCATCAGACGTCGCAAGCGCACCATTGGCAACACCTGACACAAACGCTGTTATCAGCTGATCGTCTGACGCTGGCCAGTGACCTGTGCGAAAACCATCACACTGTCTCCTGATCCGCAGCAGCCAGCTTAACCCTGATTGTTTTGACCTCATATGGTTTCATATAGAAGCTAAGTGTGCGGAGGTCAGACTCGATGGTCAGATTCTGCTGCGTCCTCTCCAGCAGGTCACAACTTACGGCCCACTGTACCGGCTGGCCGAAGGTCAACATCACGGGGCCGCGCCAGTTACTGTACTCAAAAAGACGCAGAATGATTCCGTCACCATCCTCTGCCTGCTTCACGGTCTCCAGCATGACATGGTCAAAAGCATCCACGCGGCACAATGACCCGCTTGCGGGAAGACGTCCATCCGGTTGCGCACCAATGAATCGGGCATAGAGCGGCAGGTTGAGATTATACGCTTGTTGCATGGTGCCGGCCTGGCGCCAGCTGCCTGTGTGGGGAAACAACGAATAAGTGAACCGGTGTATTTCGCGGTCAGCACGTGGATTGGGCGCCATACCGCTTTTCAGCAACGTCAACCTCATCACGCCGTCGCGGATATCGTGGCCGTACTTGCAGTCATTGAGCAGGCTGACGCCATAACCTTCCTCAGAAAGATCTGCCCATTTATGTGCGCAGACTTCAAAGCGGGCCCAGTCCCAGGAAGTATTCCAGTGGGTCGGCCGGGTTACATTGCCAAACTGGATATCGTAGGTAGCTGTATCAGCATGGATGTCCACCGGAAATTCGGCTTTTAACAGCAGTTCATCTTCCCGCCACTCAATTGTCGTCGCGAAGTCGATACGCGGGATCTGATCGTATATATAGATCGTCTGCAGGATGCGGGAGTCAAGAAAAGGCCTGGTAATCTGTAAAGCAGCCCGCACAGGACCCTGTTCAAGGATTTCAATACTGGAGATATCTGCGATCTCCCAGCTTTTCTGCTGGTAGTAAATATCAATATCCCAATTCTGGTGACGCATGGGTTTATCTTCAAAGGCACGGATCAGATTGGCCTTGCGGCCTGCCTGAATCACCTCTCGTTGAGCGGTTTTATCATAGATGTGAATCATATGTCCCGCATCATCCAGATCGATGCTGAAAAACCGGTTTTCCAGATGGTCCGTGCTGATGTGCAGCATAGAAAGCTCTGCCATGCTGGCCGTTGTTTCAACAGGTTTGTCAGATTCATGAAGCAGAAGACTGCAGTATCCTTTTGCCGGTACTGGCTGGGAAAGGAAGACAAGGTTCTGCCCGCAGCGCTGTACAGCAAGGGCCGGGCCACCCGTCTGGCAAGTCAGTTGTGGCAGCGAGCTGGTTTCCGGCCACGGCAGGCTGACGAGTTCGCTGCGTTCATAACCGGCCGTATTCAACACGACAACGACTGGCTGCGCGGTTTGGACATCAGCAGTCAAGCAGTCAATTGCCTGATCGGCCAATTGTGCGTTTTCCCGCAGCACCTGCTCATATTGCTCACGCGAGTCTTCATATACCGGCTCAATCGAAGAACCAGGCAGGATATCATGGAATTGATTAAGTAAAATCGTTTTCCAGTTACGCTCCAGCGCTTCGCCCGGCCAGGCCAGCCCGCACATCTGGCCAGCCAGAACCGATAAGGTTTCGACATCATGGCTGAGCAGTTCCGACTTGCGGTTGTATCGTTTATTACGGCCCATCGACGTATACGTGCCACGATGATTCTCAAAATAAAGTTCACCGACCCATTTTTTCACCCACGGACTGTTTTTTACAGTTTCTTCCAGGCGCTGGAAGAATGACAAAGACCTTCCCATGACCACCTGCGGGCAACCGGGGATCCCCCTGGCCAGACGCCGGCCGTTTTCCAGCATAGCTTCATTCGGACCGCCACCACCGTCACCATAACCATATGAAACCAGAATTTCATCGTGAATTTGCTTATCCTGATAGCGTTTCCAACCACCCATCAGCGAGCGGGGCTGCAGCACACCATTATAGGTGCTGTAAAAAGGAGTGGGATTGTTGTTTTCCGCCGGTGTCGTAATGAAGTGGGTCAAGACCTGTGAGCCATCGAGACCTTCCCAGTAAAAACTGTCTGCCGGTATGTTGTTATATTGATTCCAGTTGATTTTGGTCGTCATAAAATAGTCTATGCCGGCTTGCCTGAGCAGTTGCGGCAAGGCTGCGCTGTAGCCAAAAACATCAGGCAGCCAAAGAATGCGACTGTCAACCGCAAAGCGATCCTGGAAATACTTGATGCCGGACATCAGCTGGCGCACCAGCGATTCGCCGGATGTCAGGTTGCAGTCGGCCTCCAGCCACATGGCCCCTTCGGCTTCCCAGCGTCCTTGCTTGATACGCTGCTTAACCCGATCAAATAACTCAGGATAGTCTTCTTCCAGAAACGCATACAACTGGGGCTGGGAAGACATAAACACATATTCCGGGTAGTCTTCCATCAGGCGCAGGACAGTCGCGAAACTGCGGCCGGTTTTTTCCCGTGTTTGACGCAGGCGCCACAACCAGGCAACATCAATGTGCGTATGCCCCACCGCAACCGCTTTAACCTTACTGTCATGGCAAAGCGTCCTGTAAAGCTGTTCATCCAGAAAGGTGTCTGCCGCTTGCACAGAAAGGATAAAATCAGTGCTCAATGCTTTGCGCAGATCCAGCAGATTCACCGCCTGGTTGAGAACATGAAGCAAATCCAGCCGTGTTTTATTTCCTTCCGGCAGCTCACGCGCGATCTGGCAGGGTACTGCCAGATCATAGTAGATTTTTTTGATTGGTTCGTGTTCAACCAGAAGACGCATGTATAATTCTGTCGATTTTTTGACGAGTCCGGCGTAGGCTTGCAAATCCACGCGGATCTTCTCTCCTCCACGGGCAGACTTGCTCACAACACTGGTACGATGATTCACATCCATGCCCTGATGGATCTGCCCGTTTATAAACAGCAGGAACTGGCGACTGTCGGCAAACCAGTTTTCCTGATCGACTGAAACATCCAGGACTAGTTTTTTTCCGGAAAGATCCTCCGGTACATCCACTTCAGCGCGGAACCAGGCATGACCATCATAGGTTCCCCAGCGATCGCCAGGCGCAAAAGGCTGCCAGCCGGCAGCAGCATCAGCTTCTGCTGGATTCGTGAAGAGCCCCTGCTGCCAAACGATGCCTGTGATATCGCTGGCCGGCTGATGGATAAGCTGCTGTAAATCCCTGCAGATACGTTCGATATGTTCCAATGTGTAATACATGGTGATGCCTCCGTCTTATCTGGTCATCATCTTTCCATGTTTATTATAACCGAGATGCATCATAGCAGCCAGAAAGGCACAATCGACATAACGCTTACGCAACAAACGGCCGGCGCTGAACGTCTGACAGCTTAACAGCAAGAGCAGCTGGTTCCAGACCTTCTGCCTGGGCATAGATACGCAAGATGCCAGGCTGAAAACCTGCTTTCACGATCACAGCACAACGTCCTGCCCGCATCTGGCGGTCTTGTTCTGTTACAGGGCGATGATCACAAACATCCGAACCGGTTCCCAATATAGCGCCCAATCCGTTGGTATCAAAATGGATGTATGGAACAGCGTCTGGTACGAATTGTCCTGTTCGATCAAGACAAGTACAGGTGACAATCGCGACATCTTCACCGTCAGCCCGCACATCGTCATCTTCCAGTTGCAGGCAAAGGGCGACAGCTGGACCGGTTGTCGCCACAGATGCTTCAACGACGTCTTTGCCATGCTGATAACCAACAGCCCTGAGCATTCCGGGAGACCAGTGTAAAGACCAGATG
>JAAYLM010000382.1 GCA_012521915.1 Oscillospiraceae bacterium
GATAGAAGCGCCGCCTTACCACAAATGCCTGGTCATCGGCAACGAAGTAGTGGAGTTTAAGCAGAAAGGCGGGAACGGACAGCTGACTGGCTGTATCCGCGGCCAGTTCAAGACAAAAGTCGCGTCGCACAAGGCCGGTACACCCGTCAAACACCTGAAACGAGTTTATGAGCAGTTCCACGCGCGGCCTGGCAGCATGCTGTTTTACGAAGTGGCCTACCGCACCGCGCTGGCCTACAACAGGGGTGATTTTGATTCCATCTATTTTGATGGGTTTGAAGCGATTTCCTTCTGCTGTGAAGACCATGAGGACACGGCCGGACTCGGCTGGTACTACATGGGTCTGTTCATCCGTGAGGTTCTGCGCTACTGTGAGCGCACCCCCCTGATCGAATACAGTTCCATACCGCCGACCCTGTGGCTGGCCCGCTCCCGCATGGGCGCCTGGGATGTGCCTTCTTCATGCTTCAAGCACTTTATCGACATGCGTTGTCAGTTCAATGAGGAAATCGCCCACCGGCGCTTGTTCGTCAGCCAGTTGGGCTGGTTTAACCTCTATCCACCTTTGCGCGGTCTCGATTTCTATCCCAACTGGTGCAAAAAAATCCTCTACCTTGATGATGTCGACTATCTCTGCAGCAAAAGCATCGCTTATCAGTCGCATATGTCCTGGCAAAGCGTCAACCCGGCAAGCCTGGATAAATTTCCGGTCATGGGCCGCTATCTCGACCATGCTGCCTGGTATTCGCGTGTGCGGGAGCGTGTCCATTTCCCGCAAAGCCTGCTGGACAAGATCAAACCGGCTAAAAGCGCTTACCGGCTGGTAGAAAAAGACGGGACGTACGGGTTTGAGCCTTTTGAGCGTTTGTGCGGTAAACCCTATGCCCTGCAGGGGGACGGCAGTCAGACCAGCGGCTTCAATCCCTTTGCCGCGCAAAAACCAATGGTCAGGCTGGAATTCCAGCATACCGCAGCGGCTTATGATGACACCAAAGCCATTACGCTGGCCTCCTACCAGCGCGACAAGTTGGCTGTAGACCAGCCGCTCTACCACGATCTCACCGCCTCCCCCGTGGATATTACCGGCTGTGAAGCCCTGGGCGTCTGGGTTCATGGCAACAAAAGCGGTGACTATCTGAACATCCAGCTGCAGGGGGCACCGCCCCGCCAGGGTGCCGGTATCGGTGATCATGTCATCCAACTGGATTTTGCCGGCTGGCGCTACTTCACCTTGTGTGAGCACGACAACGGCGAATATGAAGACATCGATTTCAAGTATCGGGAAGAAGACCGGCACATCGCGACCGATGTACACCTGCGGCAGCGCCGGCCGATCCGCTTTGACCGCATCGGGCACGTACGCGTGCTGTTTTCCGGCAGCAGCGAGGGCGTTTACCTCAGCGACATCCGGGCCTTGCCGGTTCTCCAGACACCGGTGGTGAACCCCTCGGTCTCTGATGGCAAAAACACCTTGACCTTCCAGGGTTCGTTCTTGCCGGGCCATTACCTGGAGTACAAACCGGAGGACAACAGCTGCCTGCTTTATGACATTTTCGGCCATCCGACACCTGTCGACTGCCGGGGCGAAGCGCCTCTGCTGCCCGAAGGAGCCTTTACCCTGACCTTGGGCGGACAGGCTGACGGCTCATACCGCGTTAAAACCCACCTTATTGTCAGCGGCGATCCCCAGTTTGCCTGAACCACCGCTCGCCTGGCATCTGAAGCCGCCTTGAAAAACAAGACCCTAGGGACAGCCAGACAGCTGCCGGCCGCGGTTGTCTGGCTGTCCCTGCCAAACCGGGAAGGGAGAGAACAGCGCTGGAGACTGTTCGCGATGGAAATGCTGAAAAAAGAAAGAAACTACGACTTTCGCAAGCGTCTGCTTCAGATTCACAAGAAAGATCACCGGGACTTACGCTTAACCGCACATCCGGATGAGCTGGCCTTGACCGATGGTTTCCGGATTATCCTGCCTCAAGGCTATGGTGAGGTGCTTTATATTGCCGCGCTGGATTTCATTGATTATCTGTTTGTCAGCATGCGGGTTTCAGCCTGCCTCAGTGAAGACACAGGCAGTACGGAGACGAATAGCCTGCGCCTGCTGGTGGATCGCCGCTTTGGCGAAGAAAACGCCGCCGGCGCCTACCGGGTGGCTGTCGGACAGGACATCGTGCTGACCGCCGGTGACGAACGCGGCCTGGCCCAGGCGCTCTACTATCTGGAAGATGTGATGAATCTGCGCAGAGCACCCTTCCTGCCGCGGCGCGTCGTGACCCGGCAGCATATGTTCAACATGCGCGCGACCCTGTCCGGGTACGGCATCGACCTCTACCCTGATGCTTATCTGGCCCGGCTGGCCCATGCCGGCATCACAGTGATCTTCCTCTGGATCAAGGATCTCAATGAAACGTTGCTGGGGCACCTGGATTTCAATGAACTGGGCTACCGGGCCAGCCGCTATGGCATCGATCTCTACATCACCAGTTATGCCCACCACCAGGTGCATCCCGACGATGAAGGCGCCCAGGCCTACTACGATAACATGTATGGCCGCTTGTTCGCAGCATGTCCCTACCTCAAGGGTGTGAAAATACTCGGTGAGGCCTGCCAGTTTTCCAGCCGCGATCCGCACGTCGGCCTGGCACCGCATACGGCCAACCAGATCGACGGCATTCCGACCGGCAAGATCAGCCCGGGCTGGTGGCCCTGCACCGACTGGCCGGATCTGGTGCGCATGATCCAGAAAGCGGCCTGCAAAGTGCGGCCGGACGCAGACATCATCCTCTGCAGCTACAACTGGGGCTGGGCGCCGGAAGAAGAGCGGGTGCGCCTGATCAACGATCTGCCGGAAGACATCAGCCTCATGGTCACCTGGGAGATGTTCGAGCACTACAAACTGGGCGATGTCGATGAGGTGTGCTGCGACTACACCATCCGCATCCCCGGGCCGGGCGCCTATTTCCTCAGCGAAGCGGCGGCCGCAACCCGGCGGGGCATCAAGGTCTACGCCACCGCCAACACCACCGGACGCACCTGGGACTACGGGGTGATCCCCTATATGCC
>JAAYLM010000051.1 GCA_012521915.1 Oscillospiraceae bacterium
CTTTCTCTGATTTCGGCAATCGCAATGCCATTCATCTGCTCGCTTCCCTGATCGCTTCTTTATACGCACTTAAAGTACCGCAGGAAAGCAACAGCCGTTCAACTTACAATGTGGGGCAGATCAGCGGCGGGACATCCGTGAACACCATCGCTGAACAAGCGGAAATGCTGGTTGAACTGCGGTCTGACTCTGAAAAATGCCTGGCTGAGCTTGAAGCCATGTTCTCTGCGCTGATCGAAGCCTACAGCAACATGGGCGCGGCCATCCAAGTCACCACCGTCGGCAGGCGCCCTTGTTCCGGCCAACTGAAGCCCGGGCTGCAGGAAGCCCTGACAGAACGCTACACGGCTATCGTCCGGCAGGAAACAGGGCAAACGCCGGAAATCGTCTCCGGATCCACCGACTGCAACATACCTTTGTCCATGGGCATTCCCGCGGTCAGTTTTGGTGCCTGCCTGGGTGCCGGATTCCACACGCGCGGCGAATGGCTGGATCTGGCCAGCCTGAAGCACGGCTGGCCTCTGGTGATGTCTGCAGTCCTGCAGTATTTTGCCTGAAACAGGCCGGCGCATTCACATTTCCCCGCCGATCAGGTATACTCTGCCCTACAGGCTGAAAGCGGCAGGCCAAACCGCGCGGCTGTCTGGTGGACAACCGGCCGGCTGTGACCGCTTCTGCCTGATCACGTAACTGGCAGGAGTCCTTTATGTTGTGGTCCTCTGTATTGATCATCAGTTCACTTTCGACAGTTTATTCAGTCTGCCTGAAAGTCTTCCAGAAGAACCATAACAGCCAAAATAAGCATTTTTTCATTTTCAGCCTATGCATAAACCTGATTCAAGCGCTGGTCCTGCTGGCTATGCCGCCTTATTCCGGCTGGTCTTTTAACCGCAACAACCTGCTTTTCGGCGCACTGGTCGGAGCTTTGATTCTGGGTAACTATTTTTTTACGATGCTGGCCTACAGAACAGGGCCGCTGGCCTTAAGCAACAGTATTTTCGGTCTCAGCATACTTGTTCCCATTGCCTTCGGTCTCTTTTTCTGGGATGAATCATTATCTGTTACAGCCATCATTGGGTTGGTCTTATTCTTGATCAGCATCATGTTTGTCAGCAACGCCACTTACTTCGAAAAGGAAACCAGGAAAAAAACGGATTTCAAGTGGCTGCTCTATGTTTTTTTGTCGTTAGCCTGCAACGGCGCGACCATGATCGTTTCCAAACAGTTTGCCCGTATCGCCCCTGACGAATCCAAACCTTACCTGCTGGTCTACATCGCCTGCAGCATGCTGCTCTCTATTCTGGCGATCATCATTATGAGCAGAGGTGACCATGTGGATGAAGCCATTTCAGTAAGGCAGCTGTTTGACAAAAAGTACCTGCTGCTCTGTGTCGTGGCAGGTGCTGTGATGGCGGCTTCCAATACCGTCTTCATGAGTGCCATCGGCGTTTCATCGTCTGTTTTCTTTTTCCCGGCAACCCGCGGTCTGACCCTGATCATGGTGCTTATCCTGTCTTATTTCTTGTTTCGCGAACGGCTCAGCAAAAAAGCGGCGACCGGTTTTATCCTCAACGCCCTGGCCATCCTCATGCTCAGCCTGGGTTGATGACCAGGCTAGTTCTCACAAAAAGGCCACCCACCAACGTCGGGACCAGGAAATTCTCTTGTCCTGAACTGACCGCGTAACGCCAGCAGAAAATCATTTTTTGACCGGTAAAGAGGTTTATAGGCCATTATGATCTGCCTGGCTACGGCCGCCTGACCGGCCAGGAGCTCTGCTGCCGTACCGGCCAGCAGCTGTGCCGTCACAATATAAGCCAGATGCTGGTCAATAACACGGTAGGACGCTTCATGCAGGCCACCGGTGATGCAGCCGATCAAAGGCTGGATCACCGGCAAGAAGGTTGTCAGGTCCCCTGCATCGGTTGATCCTGTTGTATGGCCGATGTCGGCCGTCTCCTGCGGCTTGACCAGATCGGCCAGTACAGATTGGGCGACACGGGTCAAACCCGCGTCATTGATAAAAGGAAACGCGCCCGGCAAATCCTCGATTTCCACGGTCGCGCCCAAGGCCAGCGCACCGCCGGCCATAGCCCGGTCGAAACGGAAAGCAGCCGCGTTGATCGCCTCCAGGTTGCGGCCACGCACAAAGGTTTCCAGCCGAACATCATCCGGAATCACATTGACGACCGAACCACCCCGCGTGATGATTGGATGCAGCCGAACACAGTCATTGTCTTTGAAGGTCTCACGGATACCATTCATGGCAGCCAGCGCGGTGTGGGCTGCATACAAGGCATTGATGCCTTCCTGAGGGCTTGCGCCGGCGTGCGCGGCTTTTCCGCTGAAACGAACGGATTTTACCAGACAGCCGTTAAAGGACTGGAAAGCGACTTTGACCGGGCCGGCAGGCATCACATGGACCATCAGGCACAGGTCAACATCGTCAAACCAGCCTCTTTGCACCAGCTCCGCCTTACCGCCAAGAAAGGAAAGCCTGCCTTCGGCAATGAGCTGTTTTCGCTCGGCAATCTCTATGAATTCTTCCGCGGGCAAGGCCATAAAATGGATTTTCCCGCATAGCTGGTCTGTTATGCCTGTTGTCAGCAAACCCAGGGCAGCACCGTACATCGCAGCCACTTGCACATTGTGGCCGCAGGCATGCACAGCACCGGTCAGCGGATCAGCGTCCGGATGACCCGGGCAGACCACCGCGTCAAGTTCACTGACAAGGGCAATCCCCGGTCCTGGCCGTTTCGTATCCAACGTCAGTTTCAAGCCTGGAAAATCAGGACAGATTTGGGGAATCAGCGGGAAAGGGGCAAAGGCATCACTGACCAGGCGCGCTGTCCGTTGTTCTTTAAAACCTGTTTCCGGCTGGCGGTAGATGGCCTCACCCAAGGCGATGATTTGCGCAGCGGCCTTCTCAATGGCTTCGTAGGTCATTTTTTTCCCGATCATGGACCACACCTCGTATCAGGATCGACTACACCGGCATGAGCGCACCGGACTGGGAAAAGCCGTCAGATCCTTTGCTGGCTCAGACTTTTATGGTGTGCAAAGACTGACAAAATATTCAAACAGCGGCGTCATTTCTGTCAGGTGCGCGGTTTCCTGAGCTTCAGGCTGTCCCATCATCCCCAGCATGCGTTCCGGATGCCACTGGACAGCCAGGATGGGTTCTGACTGGTGTTCAATCGCCTCTATAATACCATCTGGCGCATGGGCTGTTGCCAGAAAACCAGGCGCGACCCGGCGCACAGCCTGATGATGATGGGAGTTGGTCTGGCAGGCCGTGCCAAAAAGCCGCCCTATGATACTGTCCTGTCTGATCTGCACGTCATGTGTCCAGCTGACCGTGTTATCGCGGTGGCTCTTCACATAGTCCGCCTGACCATGCAAGTCCTGCCATAGTGTTCCTCCAGCCGCGACATTAATGAGCTGGTGGCCGCGGCATATGCCGAAAATGGGTTTGCCAAGTTGGCGAAAAGCAGAAAACAAGGCTATTTCAAAGTCATCTATCTTGTCGTCCCAGCGCACGGTGGCGTTGACAGGGCTTTCCCCATAACGTTGCGGATTGACGTCTATGCCGCCGGGCAGCAGAAGAGCATCTGTTCGTTTTGCCAGAACTGCCGCATCTCCGCCGGCCGCCAGCAGCGGAATGCCGCCGGCCTGTTTGACCGCGTCCAGATATGACACGTTCAGACGGAAGTCGGTACGGTACGCCGCCAGTGTCAAATCAGTCACACGTCTTGCTGGTATCAGAATCAGGGGTTGCATCATCATAGCTCCATTCATTTTCATTTTTTTGCTGGCTGCATCGTACGTATCCTGCAACAATGAACCGTATCGTTCAGCTGGTTCCGGCCACTTGCGGCCCGTTTCCGGATTGCGCCTCTGAGATCGCTTTCGATGAACGAAGGGCAATCAGGCAGATGAGATATAGAACAAAACTGAGCACAAAAGGAAAAGCACGGTTGCGCTCAGACAGCCAACCTGCCAGCCAGCCAAAAGGCGAAGCGATGGCAATCATCAGAGCATAAATAACACCAACAATGCGCGCCCTTTCCTGAGGCTCGATATTCAAGGCCAGCAGAGAATTGCGACGCGGCCAGACCAGGGCGAACGCAGCGGCATCCAGCACGATGTATATGAACAGCATTGCCAGGCCTGCCAGCGGGGCAAGCAAGAGAAAGATGAGGGTCACCAGGTAGACGCATAATCCGCTGAGCATGACACGGACCATCGGATAGCGGGCAACACGGTGCTGCACACCAAAAAAGAAGATGAGCATGATTGCCGACCGCGCCATCGGAAACAACGCGATCAGCCAGTCAGGGACACCGACTTTCTGCGTGGCAAACAAAGCGAAGAAATTCGTGCTGATCAAGTTGGTGATGTGAATAAGGACCACGATGGCGATAATCTGAAGGGTCGCAGGCGTCTTGAGCACCCGGCCCAGAACCTGCCGGTACTCACCCAGCAGTTGTTTGTAGGTGCGGTCTTTGGTTTCCTGCATCCGCCGTTTACCCTGCCGGGTCTCACGGGATAAATAAAAGAGCAGGATTGTCTTGATGCTCATCATGACAAAGGCAAAACCATAGAGAATGCGCATCGCTGTCACCAGGGTCAGTGAACGTACCATCAATCCGGCCAGAGGGGCGAAAAAGACCGAAAGCAATCCGCTGATGGTCGTCCAGTGATACATGTCGACCAGTTTATCCGGTTCAGCGTCTTCCACCAGCAGGCAGTTCCAGGCCACAGACTCAATCATACCAATGCCGCCAAACAGTGTGGCCACCAGAAACCACCAGAAATTCTGCGATAACATCAGGACAAGCGGCGGAACCGACCAGCTCAACAGCCCCAGCAGCAAGGCAGAACGACGGCGCCCCATTTTATCGATAAGCACACTGCCCAGCAGAGATGTGATGATCTGCATGATCATGCCGATGGTCAGCAGCAATCCGATCTGGCTGTCACTCAGGCTCAGGCGGGCCATATACAAGGTCGCGAAAGGCGCGTATAGATTATAGGCAATGCCCCAGAGCGGCTCCACGTAAACGCAGGCGCGGGCATTGCCTCTGAGCGCCAGCAACGACAGGACAAGCGGATGGCGGTTACGCATCATGCAGTTAAGCTTCCCTTCTCGCAGAAAACCGATCAAACATGAGTTGATTATACCGATTCCCCGGCAGCCGTACAATGAGCCTGCCTGTGCTCCTGCTCCTCAACGGCGGGTTGTCGCTGTCATGCCGTTTTGCGCAACAAAAAAGCGGCCGGGCAAAACCCAGCCGCCAGCTAAAGCAGATCAGCGTCAACGGTCAGGGCGTGCCTGATACCGCACGGTTATGTTTGAGGGCAACGGCCAGGCCTTTGGTGATCGCACCGCCCACAATCATGCAGATGATGGCTTCCAGCAAGGCGTTCAAACCGATCAGCACCCCCAGGATAGCCAGGAAGTTTTCTCCGAAACTCTGCAGGTAATCGGTGTTGTAGAAAAGCAAGAACAAGGTTCCCACAAAAAGAACAGTGTTCAAAACAGCACCGCTCAACGCGGCAACGATATAGGACCAGGTTTTCGTTTTGTCAACTTTCATTAACGCCCGGAAAATCACGCCTGTCAGCCAGCCCATCAACAAACGGGGAACCATGGTCAGGATGAATGTGTAAACGGGATTGATGGCCAGCAAGGCAGCGCCGAATGGTGACATGCCCAAAGCCTGGATAAAACTGGTGGCTCCGAACACACCTCCGAGAAACGCACCGGCAGCCGGTCCGATCAGGATGGCTCCGATAACCACGGGTATGGTCAAAAAGGTAATCTCAATGATACCAACACGCAGGTAACCGAGCGGCGTAAAAGCCATGAGAATGATGATTGCTGAAAGTATGGCCGTCTGTACCATCCACAGCGTTCTGGATTTTTTGTTCATAGGTATCGCTCCTTTGCTGTCGCCTCACTTTGGTGAGTGCAACGCATCTTATTTATAAAAGCTCTGCGGCTTTTATAGCGACGGGTCAGACCCGGGCTTACTTGCCTTGCGTCGGTCATTCAGCTGGAAGATCCTGCGCAAGCCCTTGAAAGTCAGGTCCGGATCATGGTGAACGGCTTTTTTTGTGCGCAAGTGCGGCATGATTTTTTCCGCATGTCTGCCGGTCACCATAACGGTTAGTTCCTTATTATTCCATGTATCGGCGATACGGTCAAGCAGTCCTTCCACCATTGATGCGTGTCCGTAGATGACACCACTGAGCATGGCATCAATCGTGTTGCGGCCAAAAAGCCGACGCGGTGCTTCCAGCGAAAGTCCGGGCAGATCGGTTGTCTGCGCAGAAAGGGCATCCAGTGATATGCGAACACCCGGGCAGATCAGGACGCCGCAAAGCTCTCCTTTTTCATTGATGGCTGTCACGGTCGTGGCTGTGCCGAAATCAATAAAAACCAGTGGCCCGGCATGCTGCCCGAGGGCGCCAACAGCATTGGCGACAATGTCAGCGCCCACCTGGGACGGAATGTCTGTTTTGATATCCAGTCCGGTTTTCACACCGGGACCGACAAACAGAGGCCGGACCTGAATGAGCTGGCAGATCGCCTGGCTGACAACATCATTAAGCGGCCGGACGACTGAAGCCACAATGGCATCGCTGATCTCTGCGGGTGTTACGCCATTCAAGGCAAGCAGATTACTCAGCAAAACCTGGTATTCATCAGCTGTCTTGTTGCGGTCTGTAGCCATGTGTGCCCGAAACAGCAGCTGATCATTGGAGAATACACCCAAGGAAAGGGTCGTGTTTTCCAAACTGCAGACAAACAGCATAGGCAACCTCAGTGCTCCTCCGGCCTCATCAGGCCATGTGCTCCAGCATCTCCTGACGCACTTCGTTGGCCAGCAGACCCTTGGTCAGGTAATTGTAGATCTGCAAGATGGCATTAGCGCCCAGGCGTTTACGGCCGTTGGCAGTATGCCCGCCGGCAACATGAGAGGTCAGGATGACATTGTGCATCGTACGGAAAGGATGATCCACAGCGGGCGGCTCCGGATCAGTCACATCGATACAGGCAAAAATACGCCCGGTTTCCAGTTCGCGGATCAGAGCTTCCTCATCGACAATCATGCCGCGCGCAGTATTGATGAACAGCGCTCCGTCCTGCAGCAGCCGCAGGTTATCGCCATGGATAAGGTGACGGCAGTCCTCATTGGCCGGTGCGTGCAGGGATACCACATCGCAGCTGGCCATCAGGTCGTCCAGTGGCATCCAGGTCACACCAGCCCGGCGCATTTCCAGGGGACAGACATAGGGGTCCCAGACCCGTATGTCGCAGTCAAAGACTTTAAAAAGGGTAATCACTTCACGACAGACAGAAGAATAGCCGACCAGGCCGATTTTCAGACCGTTTATCTTTTTTGTTTTGAACTGGCCGCTCTCCCCGCCCTGCCAGCCGCCAGCCCGGGTACTTTCGGCATTTCCCCAGAGTCCGAGCAGGGATGTCAAGGTCAAGGCCAATACCGTCTGAGCCACATCTTCGGCGATCACCGGAGCGTTGCTGGTGACACGGCAACGCGTCTGCCACAAAGCTGGCGGGATTAGATTCTTTATGGTTCCAGCCGCGTGGGCGACAAGTTTCAGATCGGGCGCCGCCTGCAGCATAGCCTCTGTCAGTTTCGGCGTTCCCCAGCAGGTCACACAGGCATCAGCGCCGCGGATCAGTCGCTGCATATCCGCATCAGACAGGGTTTCCGGCAGGTCTTCAATCTTGTTGCAGTCGGCAAACTGGTTCAGGAAAGCCAGGTCTTCAGCAGAAAAGATGCTTTCAGCCATCGGGCGGGTGGTTAAAATCGCAACACGGTGTTTCATCATCGTCTCCTTTACCTTCACATGCACGGTGCAGGCCTGCGTAAATCACACAAAACCATATCATTTTTCGCAGTAGGCATAAGCTGC
>JAAYLM010000383.1 GCA_012521915.1 Oscillospiraceae bacterium
ATCACCAGTCTGGTGATCGGTGCTGAAGCCATTGAGCAGATCGAAGAGAATGTCAGGCTGATTGAAGGCCCTGCCTTGTCAACAAATGGCCAGAATACGGCCAAAGAGCTGTTTAGGGATGTACCTGACCTCCTGCTCACTCCTTCACTTTGGCACAATAATGCCTATTTTAAAAGTAATTTGATAAAAACCAGTAGACGAACTGACCGATTTGTCATTTAAGAATACAAAAGCTACGTCATAAGCCATCCTTTACCAAGGATGGCTTACATATAATGACATCAAACAATCAGATTATGAAGTAAAGTTTGTGCATATTGACATTTTTTAAAGATATACAGTTTCTATCAAATCATTGATACTTGAAAACCCGCTGCTGTCTGTACCTCTATCGTTTTTCTATCTATAAGATCTAAATATAAGATAAAGTAGAAACTCATGATAATCCGTCTATATACAGGGATAGGATAACTTGAAATACTATCTGTGTGGTTTAGTCGATCATTATTTTTGGTATCTATTTGAACATTGTGAACTCGAAACAGCTTTTTTACGAAGGAGGGTTTAAACATGAGAGGGAAGAGAGCAATCATCATACTTGCTGCATTATTGCTGATCACCCCAATATTCTTGTCGGCCTGCACACCGACAGAAACGACTCAAACCACATCAGGGACCACAACAACAGAAAAGCCAGGAACTTCAACAACAACCAAGGACGGAACATCCCAGACAACTCAGCCAACCGAGGAGATTCCGGGACCAGACTATCTTCAGCTGGATATCACAACGCCAGAGTTGTATCTGGACAGTATATTCGGGTATGCCTGGGAGGGTTCTGCAGAAGTCTACAAAATGCATATTTTCAGTCGCCTGCTTTGGCTTGATGGGAGCGGTACGGTAACGGGTGGCGATTTAGCGTCCGACTACACAGTTACAGATGATGCACTCACGTATACGGTTACGCTGCGTGATGGGCTGAAGTGGCACGATGGAGAAGATTTGACTGTTGATGATGTCATCTGGAGTGTTCATGCTGTGCTGAAGGACTCAACGTCTGGCGGATTATTCACTCGATCCTTTAGCAGCATCGAAGGAGCAGGAGACTACAAGGATGGAAAGGCCGACACGATTTCAGGTGTGAGTGTTGATGGAAACACCATCACATTTAAACTCTCACAAACCAGCTCAACATTTCTGTACGCATTGGGTCAATGGCCGATATTACCAGAACATATTCTAAAAAATGCTGATCCAATCGATCTATACAGCTACCAGGAATATTGGAAAGCACCGATCGGATGTGGTCCGTATAAATTTACAGAGGTCGTCACAAATGAGTATGCAATCATGGAAATTTATGAGGACTACCACGGTGCCAAACCCGGTATTGAAAAGATCTACATGGCTTTGACAGGCGTCATGCCGGTTAATCTCGTTCCGAACGATGAGATTGACTTTTTTGCCACACAAGATCCTGGCGTCATCAGCTACATGGAAGATTATCCAAACTATACCCGCTATGATGTGCCGGTCAATTATGTTCGCTATTTAATGAGCAACACAGTCGGCAAAGGTGGGACGGAGAATGGAACAGCTGTCAGTGATTTCAGAGTCCGTAAAGCACTCCTCCACGCGCTTGACTTAGAGCCGCTGCTGGAGCAGTTTTATGGTTCGATGGCAACTCAAACCAATTCGAAGATGTCAAACATGGAATCGCCATATCACAATCCGAACAATCAAACGTTAAAATATGATCCGGAGCTGGCAAAGCAGCTGCTAGCAGAAGCAGGCTATGATCCGAATTATGAATTTACGCTTGCCTACTATTACAATGATCAAATTTCAATTGATTTCGTTGCAGCATTGGAACATTACTGG
>JAAYLM010000384.1 GCA_012521915.1 Oscillospiraceae bacterium
GGTTAGGCTCCAGTAATGTCCATACGGAATCGCTCATATCGTGTCGGTGATAAGCAGCGGTCATCGCTTAAGTCCCCTTTCAGTGATGACACCATTCTATCACAATTCTCGTGTAGACACTATCTAGTTCAGCGGACACTAATATATGCAGTATGTATTCAGGAGGAGTAGAAATGGCAACGCTCAAAGACGTCGCCGAACGGGCGGGCGTAACGGTGACCACCGTATCCCGCATGCTCAACAACAAAGTCTGCGTCAGCGAAAAGACACGCAACCGCATACAGGCCGCCATGAACGAACTGGGCTATCATCCCAATGATTTTGCCCGCTCTCTTTCGAAAAAGAGCAGTAATTTTATCGGTCTGATTGTCCCGATGGCAGATCACGCCTTCTTCAACAGCGTCATCGCCAGCGTGGAACGCCATGCCAGCGAAAGGGATCTCAAGCTTCTTCTCTGCGTTTCCAACCATGCTTTTGAAAAAGAAAAAGAATTCATCCACATGCTGCTGAGCAACAAGGTGCAGGGCATCATTCTGGCAAGCCACACTGAGGGAATCGACGAATTCGAGAGCATCGACGCTCCGCTGATTACCCTCGACCGCGTTGTCAATGCCCGGATACCAGCTGTATGCGCAGACAACTACCATGGCGGAAAGCTGGCAGGCAAGCATCTGATCGAAAGGGGATGCCGGAAGCTGGTCTATATCAGCGATACACCCATCCCCTATATGGAAGCAAGCAAGCGCTATCAGGGATTCTGCGACGCCTGTGCGCAGGCCGGGCATCGGCCAGCCACCTGAAGTGATAGCCTCTGACAATCAGTTTTCTCAGATGGATTACCATAAGACGATCGAAAAGGTCTTTGCCGAGCATCCGGACGTCGACGGCATCTTCACATCCAATGACATCATCGCCGCGCAGGTCATCCAATACTGCCATAAGCATCAGATCGCCATCCCGGATCAGCTGAAGCTGATCGGATATGACAACTCTCAGCTCGCCTCGATGTGCTCGCCGCCGCTTTCGGCCATCCATCAGCCGATCGACGATATCTGCAATTACGCGGTTGCCTCCATCGTTCAGGCGTCCAAGGGATATCTCAATCCCAGCCAGGCCGTTTTTCCCGTCACGCTCGTCGAGCGCGAAACCACCTGAATTTGTTTTTCCAATTTGAAACAAGGGCAGTGCCTTGCACGGGGCACTGCCCTTGCCTTATGTGCGGATCAGCCCTTGACAGCCCCTTGAACAACGCCTTCCAGAATATGCTTCTGGCAGACCAGATAGAAGGCCAGCATCGGCGTGATGGTCATCACAAGTCCCGCCATCATCGGTGCATAGTCGTTGGAATACTGTGCGTTGAACACGCGAACCATCATCGGCAGCGTGCGCATGTCCTGCGTGTTGAGGAACAGGCTGGAGAGCAGATAGTCGTTCCAGATGCCCATCGCCACAAAGACCAGCAGCGTAATGAGAATCGGCGTGAGCATCGGCAGGATGATATAGAAGAACAGCTTGATGCTCGAGCAGCCGTCGATGAGCGCCGCCTCGTCAATCTCTCTGGGAATCGAGCTCAGGAAGCCCTTCACCAGGAAGATCGAAAAACAGATATTGAGGCCTACGCCGATATAGATGACCGGAATCAGGCTGTTGTTGAAACCCAGCTGAGAAGCATAGAGCTTGACCAGCGGAATCATGAACGCCTGGAACGGAGCAGACATCGACGCAATCATCATATAGAACATGGTGGAGACAAACTTGCTCTGCACGCGGCTGACGGTATACGCCGCCATCTGGCCCAGCAGCGCGATAATCGCACAGACGGCAACCGTAATCACCAGAGAATTGGTCAGCGCGGAGAGGAAATGCATCTGCTCAAACGCATAGCTGTAGTTTCCCCACTGCATGATGGTGGGCAACGAAAACGGATTGCTAGTGAATTCGCCGGTCGTCTTCAGCGAGTTCATCGCCATCAGAATCAACGGAAAGAGATAAAACACCGTAGCAAGCAGCGCAAGCACCAACAAGATGATCAGCATTTGGCGTCTCTTTTCACTCATTACATCTGCACCTCCTTTTTAGAGGTAAAGTAGGCCTGGAGGACGGAAATCAGCGCAACGATCACGAACAGCACAACAGCCTGCGCCTGTGCATCGCCGAATTTCAGGCTGACAAACGCCGTATTGTAGATGCGGTACGCAATCATTTCAGTGGAATTGAACGGACCGCCATCCGTAAGGGCCATGTTGACCTCAAACACCATGAAGGAGCGGATGATCGCTAGGAACAGACAGATCGTAATGGAGGAGCGGATCATCGGAAGACGGACGTTCCAGAATACCTGCCAGGCATTCGCGCCGTCCACATCGGCCGCCTCCACCAGTTCCTGCGGAACATTGGTAAAGCCGGCAACATAAATGATCATTAGATATGCGCTCAGCTGCCACGAAGACACGATAACCAGCGCAGCCATCGCTTTTGTCGGATCGGAAAGCATGGATGTGGCCAGCCACGGAATACCGGCGCTCTTGCCCACGGCGGTCAGGCCATAGTGGAAAATGTATTTCCAGATATAACCCATCGCAACGCCGCCGATGACGTTGGGCACGAAGATCGCGGTGCGGAAGACATTGCGGCCCTTGAGCGGGCTGGTGAGCAGCAGACCCAGCGCAATGCCCAGGATGTTGCTCAGGATAACCGTCGCAAGCGTATACACGGCCGTACGGTTGAGCGAAGCCCAGAACTTGGCGCTCCTGAATATTTTGGTATAATTCGCAATGCCGACAAACGTGTAGTTATTGCCGATGCCGTCCCACTTCACAAAGGAAATCCAGATTCCATAGAAAAACGGAATGACAAGCGTCGTCAGCCAAATGAATACTGCCGGCAGGAAAAACAGCAGGATCAGCTTCCATGTATCCCGCTTCTGCGCACTTAGCATCGGTTCTTCTCCCTCTCATGTTTTGAAAAAAAGGGCAGGGACTGTCGCAAGCCCTGCCCCTTCTCAACGAGATTATGTCATGCTCTTATTTGAAGCACGAATGGTGGATGGATCTTACAGATCCTGGAAGTAGGCCTCGATTTCAGCAGCCAGGGTCTCACGGTCGATCTGATCGACGAGGTACGCCTGCATATACGGACCCACGATGAGCCAGAAGTCGGTCGGGCTCTCGCAGATATAGGTGCTGATATCCAGAACCTTGTCCGCCTCGAGGTATTCCTGAGTGGAAACGGCCAGCGGGTTTCCGTTCGGAGTGGTCACGTTGGTGAACGGCAGGGTGGAGCCCAGCTGAGTGATCATGAATTCCTTGCCCGCGTCGGACAGGGCCAGCCACTTGGCCAGCTCAACGCCGGCGGCCTGCTGTTCCGGAGTGTTCTGGTAGATATCCACGCAGTAGCCCTTCGGGCAGGAACCGCGGATGGTGCCGTTGAGCGGGTTGGCCTCGTCGTTGGTCAGCGGGAACGGCATGAAGCCCAGATCGTCGCGCTCAGCGAAGGTCTGAATCTGCAGCCAGTTCCAGTCGCCCTGGAACATGGTCGCGGTCTTGCCGGTGGCCAGCATCTCAAGGTCGCCTTCCTGCGTGTCGGCCAGCGGGTCAGCCTTGTTGATGTTGTACTTCTTGAGAACGTCGAACATGTCCATCACGTTGTGGAAGTGCTCAAGCTCCATCAGCTTGGTTTCGCCGGTATACAGGCCCTTGAGCACAGCGCGCTGGGTGTCCTTGTCGCCCAGCCACTCGGAGAACAGCTGGCAGCCCAGATAGTGCGCGCCCAGCGCCCAGTCAGCGCTGAAGACGACGGTCGCCGGGATGCCGGCAGCCTCAAACTTGTCGAAGAACTCAATGAGCTTGTCCTTGGTGTTGACGGTGTTCACATCGAAGTCCGCGCCAAGCACTTCGGCGACGAGGCGCTTGTTGTACATCAGAGAGAAGCCCTGATAGCTGCTCGGGATGCCGTAGATGGCGTCGGAGCCTTCCTTCTGAACGTAGTTCCAGCCGGTGATGACGTCGCTCATCCACTCGGTGTTGCCATCGTTGAAGTTGTACATATAGTCGCTGTAGTTGAGGATCTGACCGACGTCCAGCATGGAGACGGTCGGCGCGGTGCCGGCGGAATACAGCGTCAGCCAGGCTGCCAGCTGATCGTCGCCGCAGGGATAATACTCAACCTTGATGTCCGGATGCTCCTCCATGAACTTGCCCAGCAGCGCAACGGTCGCCTCGTCAACGCCGGCCTGCGTGGAATAGAAGGAGATGGTGACAGGCTCGGCAACTGCAACTGCCAGAGACAGCATCAGCGCCAGCGCGATCAGGAGAGAGATAAGCTTTTTGAACATAGATATTCTCCTTTTCTGATTGATATCCGCATCACATGCAGATTCTGTTGGATTGAATATATCACGCCTTGCTCGCGCATGTCAACCGATTGACATATATATTATGGTAAGATTTACGCAAATCACAATATATAATTTAGTTTGTTTCGTCTTTTGCATCCATGAATATGCTTATATATAATCAATATCCTCCAATGCTACGACAGGCACCGGAGGATATTGGTTATTTGCATTGTTCATCGCTGAACACAATTCCGGCACGTCCTGAGTACGCGCGCCAGGCATGCCCATCAGGAGCAAAAAGCTCGCGTACGCTTTCACCCCGTATCTATCCCGCAATCAGCGCACCGCACAGGGAAACCATTTCCGGAATCAATTCACAGAAGGGGGTATTGGGCGGCTCGGCCTCTCCCCTGTCCGCCTGATGATAGTGCCCCGCATGCCAGGTATAATTCGCCCACGGCTCGCTCCTTTCGAGAAACGCCACCAGCGATCTCTTATAATCCGAAAGATCATACGCCAGCGGCACGCTCATCAGCACGATATCTCCGCTGCCCACGGCGTCGCCGCTGAAGATGCAGCGCTGCGCCTCATCGACAAACACAACCGATCCCGGCGTGTGTCCTTTCAGCGCGCATGCAATGAGCGTTTCTCCGTCGAGATCAAACACATGACCATCGGCAAAAGAATGCAGCTTTTTCCTGTCAAGCGGCCTCACACCCATCACGGAGAACGCCTCCTCAAAGACAGGCAGCGCGCTTATATCGTCTTCATGCAGCCACACCTCGTCAAACTCCGCTGCAGAGCCATAGTGATCGGGATGCGCATGCGTGAGCAGCAGGATAACGGGCAGATCCGTAATCGAGCGAATCCATGACATGAGCTGCTTACCTGCGCCGCCGCAGTCGATCATCGCCGCGCGCGTCTTTCCCACGACCAGATACGACGTGGAGCCCATTTCATCATGATAGCGCCAGATGAAATCCGTCAGCTGTGTAATCATCGTTCAGTCCTCCCGGAAAATCATCGGCAGGAAATCATGCAGGCAATGCCGCCAGACCTGCCATCCATGGCCGCCGTCGTACAGCTTGCGCGTGATTGACGCGCCGACTCCCTTCTCCGCGATCAGCGCATCATCCCCCTCAAAATGCGCAA
>JAAYLM010000385.1 GCA_012521915.1 Oscillospiraceae bacterium
CAACAGTACAACGTCAAGGAAATTGAACTTTTCCGGGCTATTGAAAAATTGCTGGAACAAGGCTTCAAGCTGCATGAATTGAAAGTGGCGGACATTACAAGGACAGCCCGCATGGGCAAAGGCACAGCCTATGATTATTTTAATAGCAAAGATGAAATCCTCCGTGGTGCTATCCGTTATCGTGTCACCCAGGAATTCGAGCGCTTTCATGAGATCATCCAGTCGCCTCTCCTCTTTCGGGATAAATTCATGTCCAGCCTTGATCTGGCAGATGAGATGATGCATGTTCACCTGCCCAGGATATGTGTCATGATGCAGACATTGCTTCATCCCGACCTGGTGCCTGCAGACCCGGATGAAGAAGCTTACTACAGCCGGCTTCTTGCGGAAAGCAACCAATGGATATGCCTTTTGCTCAAGCAAGGTGCTGCTGAAGGTTATTTGCATCCGCAGTCATCTGAAACCTGGCGGCTTTTTGCCTTCCGTGGCGTCATCATGGCTTATGTTCAGGCCAGACAGCTGCCTGCGGGTGAGCCCATGACAAATGAACAGTACAAACAGGCTGCCTGGAACCTTATGCTGCGTGCCCTGGGAAAGCCTTTGCCGGATCACTGAAAGCCAGCCGAAACGACACGTAAAAATCTTTCTGAACAGCTGTAAACCTTTACAATATGAATGATTTCGAACTTTATGCCCGACCAGACCCCAACCTAAAAACCCTTGATTGCATTACATGCCAGCTACGTATAAAATGCATAGCAAACAAGACAAAAAGATAAGGACACAGCTGACCTGAAATCAGGTCGGCAAAAATGTGGTTAGCGCCCGTCGAGGCGCAGTGGGGGGGGAATCATGGATAAGGTCAAACAGTTTCTCAGTCGCTAAAACATTGTATTCTCTGCCAGACGATATGGTATAGACGCGCTGGGGGCGATGGCGCAAGGTCTATTCTGTTCACTACTCATCGGAACCATCCTGAATACGCTGGGCAGTCAAACAGGACTTACGGTCTTCAACACCATAGGCGGTTTCGCGACAGCCATGGCCGGTCCAGCTATGGCTATCGCCATCGGCTATGCCTTGCAAGCACCCCCAATGGTTCTTTTCTCGTTGACAGCCGTTGGTTTCGCCTCAAACCAGCTGGGTGGCGCCGGTGGCCCGCTGGCCGTTCTGGTCATCGCGATACTGGCCGCAGAATGCGGCAAACTAGTCTCCAAGGAAACAAAAATAGATATTCTGGTGACACCTCTTGTCACGATTTTCACAGGGGTCGCCCTGGCTGCCTGGTGGGCTCCATGGATTGGCGCTGCCGCCCTTCAGGTTGGCCGCCTGATCATGTGGGCGACAGACCTCAGGCCTTTCCTGATGGGTATCCTGGTTTCTGTTATCGTGGGCATCACCCTCACTTTACCGATTTCCAGTGCGGCTATCTGCGCGGCGCTTTCCCTGACTGGTCTGGCCGGAGGAGCTGCCGTCGCTGGCTGCTGCGCCCAGATGGTAGGCTTCGCAGTCATGTCTTTTAAAGAAAACCGCTGGGGAGGCCTGATATCACAAGGACTCGGAACCTCCATGCTGCAGATGGGCAATATTGTGAAGAACCCGCGCATCTGGATACCGGCCATCCTGACCTCAGCCATAACCGGTCCGATTGCTACCGTCGTCTTTAGACTGGAACAAAACGGACCGGCCGTAGCATCCGGCATGGGCACTTGCGGTCTTGTTGGCCCTATCGGTGTCTATACCGGTTGGGCTGATGCCATAAGCGCAGGCAGCAAGTCAGTCATATCAGGTTTTGACTGGCTGGGTTTAGTCTTGATCTGTCTGGTTTTGCCAGCACTGCTCACCTGGCTGTTTGGTCTTGTCCTGCGCAGGATTGGCTGGATTAAACCTGGTGATCTGCAATTAAGCTGAGGCGGCACACCAATGGCATGGAACGTGAAAGGCGCGGATTGACCGCGCCTTTTGTTTTAGCTGGCACCGGTTGCTTTGAAAAACCCTGTCCAGCCATAACCATCATCAGCATACGTGCTAGATCAGCGCTGGAAAACGATCCTGCCGGCAACCATCGTCAGGCTGACTTTAATCTGTTCATCAAATAAAACCAGATCTGCGTCATAACCAGGTGCGATCCTTCCTTTGCTGCTAAACCCGCTGATGGCGGCTGGTGTAGCCGTTGCCATGCGCACAGCGTCCATCAGCGGCACACCGACCTGCTGTACCATTGTTCTGACGGCCAGATCCATCGTGGCGACGCTGCCGGCAAAAGCCGTCCGATCTGGAAGCCAGGCAACGCCTCCTTCCACCAGCACCTTCTGGCCGTTATTCAAACTGCCCAGCAGACTGGTCGTATCATCGGTGCCGGCTGCACGCATGGCATCCGTGATTAACGCTGTACGCTGCGGGCCGATACCTTTATAAACCTGGCGGAGCAGGGACGGCGGCAAATGCATGCCGTCAGCAATTACTTCCACGGTCAGATCGTCTGATATATAACCACTTTCAATAACCCCAGGCCGGCGCATGCCATCAATGCGGCGCAATCCGGACATGCCTGAATAAAAATGTGTCAGGTGCGTGAACCCCTGTTCATAAGCGATCTCAATATCTTCATAGAACGCGTCGCTGTGCGCTACAGAAGGCAAAATGTTTCGCGCCAGTAAAGCCCGGGCGAACGCTTCGCTGCCCGGCAGTTCCGGAGCAGCGCTCCAGCGTTTGATCAAATGCCCCCAGCGCTGCAGAATAGGTTCATAATGAGCCGGATCTGGGTCGCGAATAAAGCGGGGATCCTGCGCCCCGCGCTGTTCCATGGAAAAATAGGGACCTTCCAGATGAAGGCCCGGCATCTGCGCCCCATCACGGTTCATGGCCACGGCTTTCTGGTAAAAGTCGAACATGTCAGGCAACTCGTCATCTGTAGAAGCCAGCGTCGTTGGCAGCAACGTTGTCGTCCCGTGGGTCGCATGGGTTCGGGCGGCCTCAAGAAAAGCTTCAGCTGAACCGTCCATGAAATCATGTCCACCACCGCCATGCAGGTGCAGATCGATGAATCCAGGTGACAGGTAGCGACCGGCAGCGTCGATGGTTTTAGCTTGTGGCGCCTCAATGTTTCGGGCAATAGCTTTTATTTTGCTCCCTTCCAGCAGTACATCAGTTTGTTTGGCCACTCTGGCTGGTGTTATTACATTTGCTTTCCGGATAATGATCTCTCTCATGATTAACTCCTTTTCCTTAAAACGGCAGTATGCGGCATAGCATATATG
>JAAYLM010000386.1 GCA_012521915.1 Oscillospiraceae bacterium
CAGACCGGGTGTCTTAATTGCCATGGCTTCCGGTGGTGACTATACCGAAGAAGGTAAATTCGCGACGCCTGTCCAACTGGCCTTTCTGACTGATGGCAAAAAGCTTCTGGGGCGCTTACCTGAGTTCAATGTATCCGGAAATCTATATGACTTGTTCGGGCGGGATTATATCGGCTTTTCCAGCGATCGCTTTTGGGGCGGAGAGCCCATGCTGGTTGTCAAGATGAAAACCTGAGCGACAACCAGACGACTTAATTCGAAAAAAGATCCGGACCGATTGGCCCGGATCCTTTTTTGTGGTTGTGTGCACAATAGTCGATGCGCAAAATGCTTCCAGCTTTTTGCCGCACCTAAATGATGAACTTGATGACAAACAAAATGGCAACAATGATGGAGAGAATATGCAGATCTTTAATTTTACCGGTGAAAAGCTTGATCAGCACATAGGAGATCAGGCCGATACCAATACCGGTCGCGATAGAATAGGTGAGCGGCATCATGACCATGGTCAGGAACGCGGGAACAGCATCGGTGATGTTGGAAAAATCAATATCTTTCAGATTGGCCATCATCAGGACGCCGACAATGATCAAGGCCGGGGCGGTGGCGGCAGCCGGCACGATACCGGCCAGAGGGGCCAGAATCAACGCGACAATAAACAGAAGGCCGGTTGTGACGGATGTAAGACCTGTTTTACCGCCTTCAGAGATGCCGGATCCTGATTCGATGTAGGTTGTCACAGTCGAGGTGCCCATACAGGCACCAGCGGCTGTGGCGACAGCATCACAGAGCATAGCCTGCTTCATGCGCGGAAGATTGCCGTTTTCGTCAAGCATGTTAGCCTGTTTGGCTGTACCGATCAGTGTGCCGATTGTATCAAACATGTCAACCAGGGTGAAAGAGATGACGACGGTGAGTATCGAGAGGACACCTGCGAAAATACCGCCGGCATCGCCCATCAGGGCGCCGAAATCCATTTTAAAAAGACCAAGTTGTGTCCAGTCACGGAAGTTATCGGTGAAGTGGGCTGTTGTAATTGCTTCTGGCAGTTGTGTGATTTTCATGGGGATGCCGATAAGGGTGCAGGCAATGATGCCGATCAGGATCGAGCCTTTGACCTTGAAATAATAGAGAATCCCAATGATCACAACACCGATCAGAGCCAGCAGCGGTTCAAAGGGGAAAGCCTCCTGTTTCAAGGAGAATACGGCAAACTTGACCAGTGTCGCGTCGTCGTTAACGACCAGGCCGGCATTCTGCATGCCGACAAAAGCGATAAAGAGGCCAATACCTGCTGAAATCGCGACCTTGAGGTTTTGCGGGATCGCTTTGACAATAGATTCGCGTAAACCGACAATGGTGATGATGATAAAGATGGCGCCTGAGATAAAGACCGCAGCCAGAGCACCATTGTAACCGTATACCGTTGCGACGGTGAAAGCGAAAAAAGCATTCAAACCCATGCCAGGAGCCTGGGCAAAGGGTATGCGGGCATAAAGCCCCATCATCAAGGTGCCAATCGCTGCGGCAAGGCAGGTTGCGATGAAGATGGGTCCCCAATACTTAGCCGGATCGCTGGTTGTGGAACTGAGCATGTTCGGATTGACAAAGATAATGTACGCCATGGTGAAAAACGTTGTGATACCGGCGACAATCTCGGTGCGTACTGTTGATTTCGCCGCTTTGATGCCAAAAAACTTATCCATATGACCCCCCTGTATTAATAGACTATGTGCCAAACCACACGGAAGCATTATACCTGAAAAAAGGCGATCATTGAATAGAAAACACCTGTTTTTCCAGCCTCTTGCGCCAATTTGCCATTCTGCATAATCCAGGCTGATATTAGCAGGTCAACTCACTAAAGTATGCGCAGTAGACAGGGTAGCTTGTCGCTTGAGGTTTTGCAAGCGTCAGAAAACCGGAAAAAGTCATCTTGCCGGTCAAGAGGCCGGCGTTTTGTCTCTGATCCTATTGTCTTTCCGGTTCACGCGGTGCCAGGAAGGTGACGGCACGCTCACAGACACTGATGATACCGGTGCGCGTGTCTCCGCCAAATTCACCATCAAGGTTCCAGGCGATGACTGCGGGTGAATCAAAAACAACTGCGTCGGTTTTGAAACTATAAAAATGATTGGTCGGGAATTCCAGCTTGATCAGGCCTGTGATGATCTGTTGCAGATCAAAGAGGTTTTTGGGCATGCGCACCAGAAGAACTTCAAAAAGGCCATCATTCAACTGCACGTTGCGTCCGCCAAAACCGCGGATGCCGGCAACCGAATCTGAATTTGTCACCATGCCGTAGATGAAGTCATCTTCAATGGTGTTGTTCTCATATTTAACGGTAAAATGATAGGACTTCAGGGTGTTGAGGTGCTTGGTGCCTTCCAGTAAATAGGCTAGCCGGCCCAGGATGTTTTTTCTGTCCTGAGCTGTTTCGTAAGACGTTAAGGTGAAAGCGCCGAAGGCAGCACAGTAGATAAAAAAACGGTCATTAAACTGCCCGACATCACAGGGCAGCTCACAGCCGTCGGCAATCGCCTCGCTGATCGACAGGATGTCCATATCTTCATAAAGATTGAAGGCGAAATCATTGGTTGACCCAGCCGGTATATAACCGATAAGCGGACGCTGGCTGCTCAAAGTCATCAGACCGTTAACCACTTCATTCAGTGTTCCGTCACCGCCGGAACAGAGCAACAGATCAAACTGATCACCTTTATTTGCAGCGAAGCGAGTCGCGTCTTTTGGCTTCTGTGTGGTCTGGACTTCTACATCGTAGCCAAGCTGGTTGAATTGCGTGATGATCTGCAGCAAATGGTTCTTGATTTGGCCTTTGCCGGCCCGGGCGTTGATAACAAACAATAATTTGCGTCGCATATTCTCAGCTCCTTGTTTGCTCGTAAGAACAACCACGATTATAGCACGATCAAGCGTACCTGGCATCATGGTGCGTAATCAACAGCGGGATCCAATCTTTTCACCGGTATTTTCATGCTGGCTGCCGCCTTGTGTTTCTTGACGCTGCAGGGACTGAGGCCGCCACGACCAGTCAGCTGGCAGCTGACTGGTCGATGTCATGCTGTCAGCGATAAGCCGGCAGGAAGTCACCGTGTGCCTCGATCATCTCATCAACCATCTGGTGGATCTCATCGAGGGAAAGCTCAGACGCTGTGTGCGGATCCAGATAGGCTGCCTGGTAAATGTGCTCTTTTTTCAGTGAGGCAGCCGCTTCGATAACCAGCATGTGCACATTGATGTGTGTCTGGTTCATGGCGGCCAGTTGCGGTGGCAGGTACCCAACGTAACAGGGATGAATGCCCATGCCGTCAACGAGGCAGGGTACTTCAACGCAGGCTTCGCGGGGCAGGTTTTCGATCAGGCTGCCGTGATTGAGCACATTGCCGCCAATCTTGTAAGGGGTATTGGTGATGATGGCTTCCATGATGTATGAAGCGTATTCGTGGCTGCGCTGATGGGTCAGTGTCGGGTTGGTGATCAGTTCATCACGCTGTTTATCCCATTTGGCGATCTGGTTGACACAGCGCCTGGGATATTCATCCAAAGGGATGTTGTAGGCATCGATCAGGTCAGGATAATTCGATTTGATAAAGAAAGGGTTGTATTCGGCATTATGCTCACTGGACTCTGTGCAGTAATAGCCAAAGCGGTCAATGTAGGCGAAACGAACCATATCTGTGTGCTTTTCCTGTTCATTTTTCAATTTGGCCCTGCGCCGTATCTCGGGATAAAGATCTTGGCCGTTACGGTCTTTGATCTCCAGCAGCCAGCCCATGTGGTTAATGCCGGCAATCAGTTCTTTGCGACGCTCCAGTTTGTTCTCCATATCCAGGGCTTTGAGCAGGCCTTCCGAACAGGTCTGCACACTGTGGCAGAGGCCAACCGTTTTTACGTTTGTGTGATGCAACATATATCCGGTTAACATGGACATGGGGTTGGTGTAGTTGATGAGCCAGGCATCAGGGCAGACTTCCTCCATATCACGGGCAAAGTCATCCATGACCGGGATGGTGCGCAAGGCACGCATGATACCGCCAATGCCAAGCGTATCTCCAATGGTCTGACGCAGCCCATATTTCTTGGGTATTTCAAAATCAATGATGGTGCAGGGATCATAACCACCGACCTGGATGGCGTTAACCACAAAATCGGCACCTCTCAGCGCGTCTTTCCGCTGCTCAACGCCCAGAAAAGATTTGATTTTAGCTTTGTTGCCATTGATATTTTCATTCAGGACAGACAACATCGTCGAGGATTCTTTGAGCCGGTCGGCGTTGATGTCGTAAAGACAGATTTCACTGTCTCTCAACGTATCCGTTGACATGCAGTCCCCCAGGACGTTCTTGGCAAAAACGCTGCTGCCGGCACCCATAAATGTGATTTTGCTCATGATCGAAGCCTCCCTGTGTAACCATTATTGTTCTTATTCTATCGACTTTCTTTAGCGCCAGTATAGCACGATCATTGCTGTTTTGTGTACCACGCCGTTTGTGATATGATCTGAATAAGAAGCAGGCTGGTCAGCCAGCCGCAGGACCATTGAAGCACACAGTGCTTCAAAAACCGGAAAAACCATATGAGGAGACTGGAGCAGCTTATGAAACAAGACAGTACCATCAGGGGTCTGGCCCACATTGGGGTTATGACGGCAGATATGGAAGCCTCTGTTGCTTTCTACACCAACCATCTGAACTTTACCTGCACCCACCGGCAGTTTCTCGGAGAGACCGAACTGGCTTTCCTTGAGGTTGGCAATTGCATCATTGAACTGATTGCCCGGCCGGACAGCAGCCAGGTTAATCAGCTAAAACCAGGGCAGGTTGACCATGTCGCCCTGCGTGTTGAGGATCTCGACGCTGAAGTTGAACGCCTCGAAAAAGACGGTATCACCATGTTCGCGCCCGCTAAAGACGCTGCTATTTTCGCCGGCGGCATCCGCTGTGTGTTTTTCCCGGGACCTTCCGGCGAACGTATCGAGTTGTTCCAAATCAACTGAATCTGCTGTGCCAATTCAGGAAATGAACAACCAGCACCTTATGATCATACCTGATACATGACAAATGCGGAACCAACATATTAACAGAGCAAGACAGACAGGCGATCAAGGAAGCGATCCGCGCAGCCGGCAGCTGATCCTTTTTTCTGAAGCGCCTGAGGAGGTGCAGTATGGAGAAGTGCAACCGGGAAGTCTGGTTTATCACCGGCAGCCAGCAGCTTTATGGAGATGAAGTCCTGCGCCAGGTGGCCGCTGATGCCGGGGTGATTGCCCGCCATTTCGACACAGCTGCGGAAATACCTGTACATGTTCGCTACATGCCCGTTGTGGCATCTCAGGAGGAAATCAAATCAGTCTGCATGGCTGCCAGCCATGACCCGGCCTGCTGTGGTGTTATTGCCTGGATGCACACTTTTTCACCTGCCAGAATGTGGATCGCCGGCTTGGCTTCGCTTACGAAACCTTTGCTGCATTTGAACACTCAATTCAATCGTGAAATTCCCTGGGACACCATTGATATGGATTTTATGAATCTGAACCAGTCTGCCCATGGTGACCGGGAATTCGGATTTATGCTGACGCGTTTGCGTAGCCGGCGCAAAGTCATCACTGGTTACTGGCAGGACGAAACGGTATAACAGCGTATTGGCAGCTGGGTTCGCGCAGCGAATGGTTTAGCAGCCAGTCATGTGCTGAAGATCGCCCGCTTTGGCGATAATATGAGAGAAGTCGCTGTCACGGAAGGCGACAAACTGGAAGCCCAGATGCGGCTTGGCTGGTGTATCAACGGTTATAGCCTTGGTGATCTGTTAAAGAAGTTGAATGACGTTGCTGATTCGGATGTTTCATCCCGGCTTGCTATCTGGCAGGACCGTTATGACCTGGCAACCGACCAGCTTGAGGCTGTTCGATACCAGGCGCGGCTGTTTCTGGGGTTGCGCTCTTTTCTCCGGGAAGGTCAGTTCTGCGGGTTCACCACAACCTTTGAGAACCTGAATGGTCTCGAGCAGCTGCCTGGCCTGGCTGTTCAGGCACTCATGGCGGAAGGCTACGGGTTCGGTGCAGAAGGTGACTGGAAAACAGCAGCCCTGCTCTATGTCATGAAACAAATGGCAGTCGGTTTGAACGGTGGCGCTTCTTTCATGGAAGACTACACCTATCATTTGGAACAAGGCAATGAACGCGTTCTCGGTGCCCATATGCTGGAAGTCTGCCCCAGCATTGCTGCTGCACGGCCGCGCATCGAGGTGCAGCCGCTTAGCATCGGCGGCAAAGCAGATCCGGCGCGGCTTGTCTTTACCGGGAAAACAGGCCCGGCCGTTCTGGTTACTCTGGTGGATATGGGTAACCGGTTCCGCATGATCGTCAACGATATTGATGCTATGCAGCCGGACCATCCCATGCCAAAACTGCCGGTCGCTGCTGTCATGTGGCGGCCGCACCCTGATCTGATGCGCGCTTCAGAAGCCTGGATGCTGTCTGGTGGAGCGCACCATTCTGTCCTGAGTTATGATATAGACGCGGGAACGATGCGCAACCTGGCCAATATGCTGGATTTGGAGCTGGTGCACATTCATAAGGGCACAGTGGTAGACGAACTGGCGGATAAACTCCAGTTCAATGATCTGGTTTGGCGCCTGAAAGATTGAGGGACAAGCTCATGAACCCTATTGGTATTTACTATGCTTTCTGGGAGGACCGCTGGCAGGCAGATTACACCCGCTACATAAGAAAGGCCGCTGATTTGGGGCTGGATGTGCTGGAGATAGCCTGCACACCGGTTCCGGACATGTCGGAAAATGAAATGATTAGGCTGCGTGAGCTGGCCGCGGACTATGGCATTCTGCTGACAGCCGGTCACGGACCGAGCGCTGCCCAGAATGTAGCGTCAGCCGATCCGGCTATACAGAAGGCAGCGGTCAACTGGTATGCTGAGCTGCTCAAGCGTCTGGCTTTCATGGGTATCCGAACGATTGGAGGCGGCATATACAGCTATTGGCCGGTCGATTACTCCCGTCCGGTTGACAAACCGGGGGACTGGGCCCGTAGTGTTGCTGCCGTCCGGCAGATTGGCCGCATAGCTGACGCCCTGGGCATTGACTACTGTCTGGAAGCATTGAATCGTTTTGAGGGGTACCTTATCAATACAGCCGAAGAGGCCGTATGCTTTGTAAACGAAGTTGGCCAGCCTGCGGTAAAAGTCATGCTGGATACCTTTCATATGAATATTGAAGAGGATGCGCTGACCGGTGCCATTCTGCAGGCCGGTAAGCTGCTCGGGCATTTTCACATCGGAGAAACCAACCGCCGTGTGCCAGGACAGGGACGGATGCCCTGGCGGGAGATCATGGCGGCTCTCAAGGCGGTTGATTATCGAGGGGCGGTGGTCATGGAGCCTTTTGTCCGTATGGGTGGCCAGGTCGGTAACGATATCCGCGTCTGGCGAGACCTTTCCTGCGGGGCTACAGAACAGGCGCTGGACCAGGATGTTCAGGACGCTGTCCGCTTCTGCCGCACACTCTTGTCCTGATGAAAACAGTCAGCGCCCAGGTTGTTCCTGAATCATCAGTTTCAGCTAAAGACGATACAAAGCTGCTTCAACGGAATCTGCGGTGATTTCGTACGTGCGCCCGTCTATCAGGCGTACCTCCGGCCGGGCTATGGCTTGAGGCGTTTTTCCTCGCTCAACCAGTTCAATGCGCAAGGTAACCGGATGGCCAACTTCCAACGGCTGGAATGCCTTGGTGCGTGCCTTGCTAACGGCTGCCGCTGCCTGCTGGCGTATCAGCTGATAGGCCTTGCCGCGCGGCAGGTGTATGGCGCCTTCGCAGGACAGCGCTTCTTTGACAACTGCGGTCGTGACATCCGGCAGCCATTCCTTTGCCTCAGAACAGACCCGGTTATCGCCTGTAACCAGAATGACCGGTTTGCCCTGCTCACCGGCTATTGCCGCGTCTATAGCGACTTCGCCGCTCTTCTTGCCATTGATCCAGCAGTTTTGCCAGGCCATTGAGGACATGGTGTGCTCCAGTACGGCTGGTACGGTCCCGGCCATCGCGTGGTAACCGAGAAGAACCACTGCGTCACAACTTTCCAGACCTGGCATGCGTCTACCGCCGCTGTCGCCGATAATGTAACCGTCTGCCTCATCACTCAGCAGCGGCCAGATGACATTGCTGCCCGACGCATGGGCATCCCGGACCAGAACCCGCTCAGCGCCGCCCTCCTTCAGGCCTGCGACGCAGGCATTGATCTCATCGGTCATAAACTGGCGGAATTCCTGGTAATAGCGGCCACTGGCAAGAACCTGCTCTTTGAGGTGGATTCCGCTGAGGCCCTCGGCGTCAACCATAACATAAACGTTCATTTTGCTCCTCCATCTTGTTTGCATCTGGTGCCTGCATCAGCTTCCTGGCTGGCCTGATTTCCATTTTATTCTGCTGCTTTGAAATTGTACAGCGGCTTAATCTGACTGGCAGAGGGGCTTTTTACGGTTCAGGACTCGATGACAAGATCACACTGCTCTTCTATGTGAAAAGCATTGAAATATTGATTCTCCAGAGGGATCCATTCCTCCAGGAAGCGTTTGTACAAAACAGGGCCGTTCCTTTCCAGAATCCGCTGCCGTTGCTTGTGCGGACTGGTCCGTAGAAAGACTTTAAGGTCATATTTTCGGGCCATTTCAGGATGCAGGCTGTAGACGCCTTCAATCAGGTTGAAGCGGGCGGGCTGAACGGCCACAGGAAAGCCCAGTGTCTGAGTTTTGCAATCATAAACCCGGTAGGAAAAACCCTTGCCACCGGCAAGGTTTTGCATGATCTCCGCCTGGAATCGCTCACGGTCGACATTGCCTCCGGGCTGAACCAGACGCTCCACCGTCCGCATACGGGGTTGAAGGAAAAAATCATCCATATGGAAGAGGTTTCCACCATAAAGCTGGTTCAGCAAGATAGCCAAGGTGCTTTTCCCGGCACCGCTGTTGCCATCAAGGGCAACCGTCAGGTACGGCTTTTGGCACAGGGCTTGGTCAATCGCTGCGAAAAGTGGCTCATAACGGGCAAATTCGGCACGAACCACCCGATAAGCCGGTCGATAGGCTTGGCGGAATCGCTCACTGTGGTGAACAGGAGGGGTGCCCTGCCTTTGGTAATCCAACAGGTATGCTGCCCAGGCTTCAGGCAGCAGCGGTGCTTCCAAGGGCAGGCCTGCAGCAGCCTGACTGATCATGTTCAGGTTCTGCTGCAGTGTTCGCGTTGTTCCCTGATGTTCGTTGGCGGTCAGAATGAATAAGCGCCCGGCTGTCTCCAGTGATATGCCGCTGCGTGAAAGCTCCCGAAGATGCAGTCGGCAAAGGCCATTGCCGATGGGTTCAAACAAAAGAACAGGCTTCTGCGCTGACATATCCTGCATAACCGTCTTATATTCCGCCTGCAGATATTGCTGTGCTGCTGATGTATCCGTGATCATGTGCCCGCCGGCAAACGCTGCCTGGTAGGCCAGTTTGACAAGATCCTGAATCTGCATGAGCGGATAACAGCGTGCATGCTGGTCAAGGCAGTCCCGGAAAGTCATTTCAGTCGGCATACTTCATAAGGTTCGCTTTACGCAGCGCCAAAATGATCAGCGGAATCAGCACGATTTGTACGATGATGCCAGGAACAGCGTTGATAAAGGCGCCGGCCAGGAAGGCTTGGAAAGTGAAGGCATTTCCGGCAAAACCGACCACAAGGGCAAAAGTAACGATCCCCCAGACAACACGCCCGATCAACATGGCCAGAATAAGCGTCACATAGATGAAAACAGGCTTTTTAGGCAGCAGCTTGTACAGAAGTCCTGTCATACAGCCATAAGCAGCCAGCTCAAATGCCATCGCGACCGCACCGGGGAAGAGGGGGGGGAGTGTGAAAATAAGGCTGCGCAAGAGCGGTGTGATCAGTCCGACAACCAGGCCGTAAGGCCAGCCGCAAACGAAGCCACAAATTAAAACAGGGATATGCATCGGCAGCAGCATGCTGCCGATCTGCGGTATCTGTCCTGTGAAAAAGGGCAGAACGAGGCCCAGCGCGATAAACAGCCCGGACAGGATCAGTCTGATCAGTGTTTTTCTCAGGTTCATGTCAACCTCCAGCAATCAGATCATCTTGCAGTAAAAAACCACAAAGACGCCATTGTTTTCCCGGCCCCTTCATGGTTCCATTGTCGTATTGGCAGATACAGTTGTGCCGCCGTTTTCGCCTGACGGTCATGAAATTGATGTAGGCATCACGATTGCCTGTTCTCAGGCAACACATGCTGGCTTCAACCAGCGTATTCAATTTTTATCACAGCCAGGCCGTATCGTCAAGAGGGACCAAGCCCGGAGTGCAGCAGGAGAAGCGCGCTAAAAAGCTTGCGGGGAACTTATGTTACAATAAGGAGGATGTTATTGACCGCTAAAAACAGAAAACCGAAGAGAGATGGAGAGGTATGGTATGAACAAAATTGCTATGTTTGTCTTTCGAGGGGAGCCACTTTGTTTTATCCATGTTATGCTGAACGCTCTGGATATGGCAGAAAAAGGCATGGATGTCAAAATTATCCTGGAAGGTGAGTCTGTAAAATTGATCCAACCCATGCAAACGTCCGGCAATAAACTGTTTCAGCAACTTCAGGATAAAAACTTGATCGACTGTGTCTGCAAAGCCTGTTCGGCAAAAATGGATGTGCTGGCCTACAACCAGGGCAGCGGCATACGCCTCGCTGATGAAATGAGCGGACATCCGGCTATGTCCACTTATATAGCCAAAGGTTATGACATCATAACCTTTTGACCGGCAAGCGGCTAGGTTGTAAAAAACAGAGCAGTCGCCGGTTTGGCCTGACGACTGCTCTGCTGGCTAACGTTATCGGTGTGTCCACTCAGTGGCGATACATCACCTTATGTGCTTCTTTAAGCAGAACAGGTATGTCCAGGCGGTATTCACACCAGGGCATGCAGGCGCCACAGGCTAAACAGTCACTGCCATTCAGCGCCAGGGCGTTGTACTGATCGATCAATTCTGCAGTATCTTGCTTTTGCTGCTTCGCGAAGCGGTAGCGTGAATAAAGCGCAAGGATTTTGGGAAAGTTAACCTTGTGCGGGCAATTGAATTTTTCCAGGCAGTGCATACATTCCCGGCACACATGTTTCATCTGTCCGGCGATTTTGTCTGCTTCGTTTTTTAAGGTTGCCCTTTCGTCGGGTGTTGCCTTTTCTCCCAGAGCGGCTGCCAGATCTTCGGCAAATTCCACTGTGCTGCGGACGCCGGCATCAACTGTGGTGATATGGGGGTTGGACAGGCAGAAACGCAGCATAGCCTTGTAGTCGATGGTCGTGAAAGATCGGATGACTTTGTAGAGCGGCACCATACCGTTGCCGTTAAACCCTTTCATGTTGATGACGCCGATATCCAGCTTGTAGGCGTAGGCCAGCAAATCCGGCGTGCCGTCTTCACCCAGACTGCGGTTGTAGACATTATAGGGCAATTCAACAACATCAAAAAATCCGCTATCCATCGCTTCTTTGATCTGGGCAGCGAATGGGTAGTGGCTGGAGAAACCGAGATAATGAAAGACACCCTCCCGCTTTAGCTGCAGCAATCTTTCCAGCACACCTGATGATTTTACGGTTTCCCAATGTTCATCACTGATGCCGTGAATCAGGTAGATCAACTTGATCTCATTGTCCCCGATCTTCAGGGTTCCCTTGCCGGAAACACCCAGTGTCCGCAAGCTTGCAGCCAGTTCTTCTTCCATGCTCTCGATCGTATAGGCATGGCCTTTGGTGACGATGACCAGAGGTTCTGCGAGGTTTTTTCTCTGTCTGATGACCTCACCCACGACCTGTTCGCTCTCTAAAATGACACCGGGCTCGATTTCTGCCTGATAAGCTCGGGCGGTATCGATCAAGTTGACCTGGTGATCAAGGACAGTATGGACGAGGGCTTGTGCTTCGGCGTGAGATTTTAGTAACCTGAGATTCATGGCGCCGAAACTGAGTTCAGTCACCATCAGCTCTGTGCGGCCTAATCTACGTTTTTTTAGTTCTGGCATGTATATCTCCTGTTTTTATTGTTTTGTTTCGCCTGTGTCCAGACCGAGGTATTCATAAACGACTGCAGCGATCTCAGACATGTCATGTGTACCGCGGCCTTCTTTGACGGCCTCACGCATCAGGTTGAGGCCACCGTCAAGCAAAAAGGCAGGACAGTTATACTGGTCATAGAGCCTTCTGACATATTGCATGTCCTTCAGGGCTAGTTCGAGTTTGAAATCCAGATGATAGTCCTTGTTGACAAATTTAGGCGCATAAAATTTAAAGACGCCATTACCGAAAGACTTGTCGTTCATGACCTGATACAGATGCTGGGTGTCGATACCCATTTTTTCCATCAGAGGAAACATCTGCGCCAGTAAAGCCGCATACATGAGACCAGAAAAATTCATGGCCAGCTTAACCGTATGTGCCGTTCCGGCAGGGCCGAAGTAATTGATAGGCTCCGCGTAGCTGGCGACAATCGAACGAACGGAGTCGACCGCATCCTGGTCACCCGAAATCATACAGGGCGCGTTGCCGGCTGCCGTATTGGCCGGGCCGCCAAGCAGAGGAGCGTCTATGAAATGGCCGCCTCCTGCAAGGAATTCAGCGTAAAGTTGTTTCGTTGACTCAGGGTAGCTTGTCGAGGTGTCGACGATTGTTTTTCCTTTGACACCGTGCTTCAGGAACGCCGCGACAACTGATTCAATAACCTCTGAACTTGGCAGTGAGAGAAAGGTTACATCAGAGGCGATAAAGACATCAAGACTGTTATTGGCCAGAACAGCCCGATCACGGAAAAAGTCCATAGCCGCCGGATTAATATCATATGCTGTGACCGGATAACCTTTCTTGATCAGGTTGTCACACATACCCCGTCCCATGTTGCCCAGTCCGATAAATCCTACAGGTTGCATGCTGCACCATCCTTTCTTCTTGTCCATATGCTGTTTCAAGTGTTTTTACCTCTTACCGGATTGCCGGCGATCTGCTACATGCTGTTTTGCGGTTGCTATCTGCTCATTTGCTTTTTTCGCAGCAGCTGCAGTGTCTGTGCAGCTTGCTCATCATATTCAGGCGGCACAATCATCTGGATTTTCTGGCGTGTACGGCTGTAACGGCCTGGCAATGAATAAACAAGGGTCAGCATTCCTGGCCTGCCTTGTTCTGCTGAAGGATCATAACTGAGCTGGTCCAGACGTCCGCCGGGCAACGACCAGGTGTGGTACTGCCCCAGGAACAAGACCCCGTCTTGACTGATCAGCACATGACGGCCGCCTTTTTTCAGCTTGTTTGTACGGTAGCGGGTGATGATCCAGGCCATCAAGCTTAAAAAAGCGGCAAGGCCTAGCATGGCCAGACTGACAAGAGGCCCCTCTTCGCCGATAAATAAGAAAATCAAGGCCATCAGGCCACAAAAAAATAGCATGACAAGGAGCATGATTTTGTTTTGTGCCTGAATTTCTGCCGTGTTTTTCGTAATCATGTCGCTAAGATAAGCAGCATCAAGCGTATAAACCATCAGGGGCTGCCGCATGGTTTTGCGAAACAGTTTTTCCTGCATGCCATAGACAATGGCGATCACACCGGCTGAGACCAGCAGGAGTATGCCAACCAGAATCAGGCCGGGCGCGTCAAAGTCTCCGACCACTTCCAGGCGATACAGGCCGAATACCGTCAATCCCAGGGACAGTCCGGCCATCACGCCGGCAACGGTAAAAGGTATGCGGTGCAGAACCGGCGGTTTTTCCATAACAGAACGCCCCTCCAATGCCAGTTTAGGACCATGTGACGCGTAATCTTTTTTCATCGTAACACATTTACGGCCATCAGGAAAAGAGACCGGCTACCTGCCGCACCCGGCAAAGTTATCTACATGGCATGCGGTTCGCTAACTGTAAAGTACAGCACGCGTTATCGATCATCAAGGATCAAACCTGTCTGCATGATCATCCACAGTCAGTGCCAAGACTGTCCGGCTGATTCCAGGCTGGCGTCGGGATAGCTTGTAGGTTGTGTGGTGCCGGCACTTTTCATAAACCTGCAGGTCAGTTGCCTGATCCGCCCGGGGGGTTTTTGTGTTGCTGATGTTAAGGTAGACAGAAGGATCCAGCATCGCTGCGCCTTGTTGATCAACAGCAGTGAAATCCAGTACAATCTTGTCCGGATCCACCTGAATCCTCGTGTGTTTTTTATACAAAGCCTGGGTTGAAGACATAGCGATATCCCTGGCTACCAGGATATCAAACTGGTGTTTGTACTGGGCAAAGTATTGAATCCATGCCTGCACCGTTTCTGTATTTTTGGCAACTTCAGGATGCAGGAAGTTGATCCAGTGCATGCCAAAGAAACTTTTTTTCATGATATCGGGCGGTGTCGCGCCGACAACATCCCACCTGATCAAGTCTGATGTCCGGTCCACCGTAATGATACCGTTTTCCACACAGGCACCTTCCGGCTTTACCTGGCCTGTGTAGCCCATGCCGGCAAAAGGTGTTGAAAGGTAACGAATGCCGTATTCTGCCAAAATTGCTGAAAGCTGATCGCGACCTTCGGAATGAATGTAGAGAAAACATGGGGGGATGAAACTTCTCAAATCTGCCGTAAAGCCATTCTGCCGGTAAATGGTGAAATAGGCATCAAGGTGTTCCCGGGCTATATCTGGCGGCGTCATGACATAGCCGGCTCCATCCGTTGCTTTTTGATAAAACTCTGCATGCTGCATCCTGCCATCGTTATCCCAGTACATGTGCACGAGGCCATGGACAGCCATCTCCATATAGCTGCTCGATGCATTGATCAAATCTCTGGTTTCATCGATCTGCCTGTCCAGCCGGGAAGCCTGATCCCAGTGAATCCCATGTTTATTTGAGTGTCTGACCCTGGCCAGAAGGTTGGTTCTGTCCCACTCGCCGATGACAAATCCACACTTGATTCGCATGTTCAGGCTGCGTCCCAGAGCGATGATGGCCTGGTAATCTTCGATCGAATGCCTTCTTTGCTCCAGTCCGGAACGAGATGGCCCGTTCTTATACCGCTGGTCTTTTCCGTACCACCAGCCAACATCATCAACGACAATAAAGAAACTGTGGGGTATGGTTGCCAGAGGTTCAGATGCGTTTTCCATAATCGTCGCTCCATTCAGCTGGTGTATCCGGTAAAGCGCCTTTTGCATCAGGCGTTGGTCCGGGTGTGCGCGGAAAGATGTGTCTATTGTAACCGGAACATGCGCCAATCTCAATGTCCCTGACGCCATTCTCCTCATAGTCTTGCCGGCCTATTCTCCTGTTGAGCAGGATGGAACGTAGCTTGACTGGTCCCCTGACATTGCCGTTTACAATAAATATTGAGGTTGCCTTGGATTTCTGATAAAATGTAGGCTATTACAGCGATGAACGAGAGAGTAGGCAAAAAACACTCTGGTAGAGAAGGCCAGCCACCGGCTGCAAGCTGGCCGCAAAGTGCTTTTGCTGAAGTTCACTCGGGAGCTGCGCGGGTGACAGGTAGTCCGTGCCGGGACAGACCGTTATATCTGAAAGAGTGGCGGAAATTTTTCCGCAAATTGGGTGGTACCGCGATGATTCGTCCCATGTTTCAGACAGGGGCGTTTTTTTATACGGAGGTAGAACATGAAAGATCGTCTGGAATCGATGTGTGCTGAGTGCCTTTCAGCCATACAGGCTGCCGGATCTTCCGCTGATCTGGAGGCTGTTAAACTGAAATATCTGGGCAAAAAAGGCGTATTGACGTCAATACTTAAGTCACTGGGTGCTTTGCCGCCTGAAGAACGCAAGGTGACCGGTATGCTGGCCAACACGATCAAAGAGAAAATAGCCCAGTCATTGACCGAACGGGAAGTGTCTCTTATTGATGAACAATCGATTTTTGACGGTGATTTTGACCTGACAGTACCGGGCATTCCCCCGCAAACCGGCCGGCTGCACCCGATCACCCAGATGTGCTATGATCTCAATGACGCGTTTCACTCACTGGGCTTTGAGGTGTTTACCGAGCATGAAATCACCAATGAGCAATATGCCTTTGACCATCTGAACTTCCCACCGGCCCATCCTGCGCGGGAATCCATGGATACCTAATGGCTTAAAGGCAGCGAACAGGAGAGCGGCGCCAAACGGCTCTGCCTGCGCCCGCATCTGACCGGGGCAAGTGTCCGCTACCTTAAGAGGCATGGTGCACCGGCCAGGTTTGTCTATCCCGGACGCGTATACCGCAATGAGAATACAGATGCTCGTCATGAACGTGCCTTCTTCCAGTATGAGGCGCTGATCGTCGACAAAGATTTTTCATTTGCCTCTGGAAAACTTCTGGTAAAAACCATCCTGGATAAGGTTTTCGGACGTGATGTCGAGGTGCGTATGAGAGCCGGCTTTTTCCCGTTTGTGGAACCTGGCTTTGAGATTGACATGAAATGTCTGGTCTGCGGCGGCAGTGGCTGCAGGGTGTGCAAGCAAGTGGGCTGGATTGAAGTTATGCCGGGCGGCACGCCTCATCCGAATGTCCTCCGGGCGGCCGGCCTGGATCCCTTGCTCTGGTCTGGATTCTATATCAACATTGGTCTGGATCGTCTTGTTATGATGCGTACCGGCGTGGATGATGTCCGCCTGTTCCACAGTGCTGATCTGCGTTTTCTCAGCCAGTTCAAATGAGGAGATAAGACATGAAGTTTTCATTACAATGGATTCGTGACTATATTGAATTGCCACATGACCTGACCATGACACAGCTGGCCTATGACCTGACCATGCGTACTGTTGAGGTCGAAGGCATCGAGAACCTGGCAGAACGATTTGACCGGGTCGTGACTGGCCGTATTTTATGTGTTGAGCCTCATCCCCAGGCTGATAAATTGCGGGTTTGCCAGGTCGACATAGCACAGCCTGATCCGGCGGTCATTGTCTGTGGCGGCTCCAATCTCCAGGACGGGCAACTGGTTGCCGTCGCTTTGCCGGGCGCTTTTGTCCGCTGGCATGGAGAAGGGGAGCCTGTGGAGATCCGCAGGACGACCTTGCGCGGCGTAAAAAGCGACGGCATGATTTGTGCTGCTGCTGAAATTGGCATGGAGGCCTTGTTTCCGGCCGAAGACGAGCATGAGATCCTCGATCTGGGCGCTTTTTTACGGACACCTGGCCAGCCGCTGGCCAACGCTCTGCAGATGGATGACCAGATTCTGGAGATTGACAACAAATCATTGACGAACCGCCCTGATTTGTGGGGACACTATGGTATCGCCCGGGAACTGGCTGCGATCTATCAGGTCGCGCTCAAACCCCTGCCGTCCTTCCAGGTTCCGGAGCAGACAGCGTCGTATCCTGTTTATATTGATCAGCCTGACCTGTGCAACCGCTACATGGCTGTTGTATATTCTGGACTGAAAAACGAACCTGCTCCCTACTGGCTGCAGCTGCGTATCTGGAAGGTCGGCATGCGGCCTATCAATAACCTGGTGGATGTTACCAATTATGTCATGCTGACGACCGGCCAGCCGACACATGGCTTTGACAAAGCGCATGTTGACGGGGAGATTCGTGTGCGTACCGCCAGACCGGGCGAAAAACTGGAGATGCTGGATGGTAAAAAGCTCAGTCTGGATGATGCGGATCTGCTGATCTGCGATAAGGAAAAGCCCATGTCACTCGCCGGCATCATGGGCGGTAGAGCTGACTCGATCCTGCCTGATACAACCGAGATGATTCTGGAGCTGGCCAAGTTCAATCCCACTTCGATCCGGCATGCAATGCAGCGACACGCTATGCGTACTGAAGCTGGCATCCGCAACGAGAAAGGTATTGATGCCCTGCGTATGGATCAGGCTGCCGGACTGGCGGACTGGCTGATCCGGGAAATAATGCCTGAGGCGCATGTCACCGCCTACACGGATTGCCATCCTTTCCAGGCCACCTATCCCAGGATCGATGTACCATTGGCGTTTCTTAATACCCGGTTGGGCCGCGACCTTGCGGCCCATGAACTGGTCAGCTACCTCAAACCGCTCGGTTTCACAATCGACCAGCAAAAGTCCGACAGCACAGGGAAACCTGTTTTGACGGTGCAGGTGCCATCCTGGCGCGGAACAGGTGATGTAACTCTGCCGGACGATGTCCTGGAAGAAGTTGCCCGCATGATCGGGTACGAAAACTTTGATTTTGCACCGCCGCTTGTTGTTTTGGATAAAGCGGTTCGACAAAGGATTATTGAGACTGAGCGGGCCGTACGGGAATATCTGGCCTTTCGCGCGGGGTTCCAGGAAGTTTTCACCTATCCCTGGATTGCTGATAACCTGATCCGGGCTGCCGGTATTGATCCGGAAAGCTGCCTGCAGCTGGCCACCCCGCCATCGCCCGAAACTGCCCGGCTTCGTTCATCATTGATTCCTGGCCTGCTGGAATCAGTCGCGGCAAACCTGCGTTTTTTTGATGACATGAAACTCTTTGAGCTGACTCAGGTTTTCCGTCAGGGTGAAATGAACCCCAGTGAACCTGCAGAAACGCTTCCGGCGCAGCCTCGCTATCTGGCGGCAGCTTTGGCCGGCCAGGATCCGGTAAGACTTTTCCGTGAAGCAAAAGGTGTTCTTGAACAAATGCCACAGGTGGTGCAGATCGCCCCGGTTTCGTTTGAGCAGCAGCAGCAACCGGCCTGGGCAGACAAGAAAGTATGGCTCAATATCGTGCATCAAGGCCAGGTGGTCGGGTCACTGGGTTTGCTGTCGGCCAGATCTGCTCGTCTCGCGGATATCAAGCGCACCTGCATCGCGCTGTTTGAACTGGATATGGAGCTGTTGCAGCCACTGCCGTCACGGGAAAACAAATATTACCCCCTTCCCAGATTTCCACTGGTCGAGCAAGACCTTTCCATCGTTGTTGATGCAGCGGTGAAGTGGCAGGATATTGAAGCTTTGATAACCGGCAAGGTCCGTCGCTGTTCATTTATCGAGGCCTATACCGGCAGGCAGGTGCCGCCTGGGAAAAAATCTATTCTCTTGCGTGTATGGCTGGGTTCTGATGAAGGAACGCTGACCACAGAGGCGATTGACGCGCAAATGCAGCGTATTGTCAAAACGATTCAAGCTAAGCTGGGCGGGGCTATCCGCCAGGCTGAACAGTAAAATCCTGCCGCTTTCCCGGCTACTGGAGGATGATATGTTTTATCTTGGATGCCACCTGTCTTCTGCCAAAGGCTATGTCCATATGGCTGAAGAAGCCCTGTCCATTGACGCCAATACTTTTCAGTTTTTCACACGCAATCCGCGTGGCGGCAAGGCTAAAGAGATCGACCGGCAGGATGTCGCTGAATTTCTCAAGATCTGCGATCGCCGGCATTTCGGGCCAATCCTGGCCCATGCGCCCTATACGTTGAATCCGGCCGGAAAAGACGAACGCGTCCGAGCGTTTGCCTACGAAGTTATGGCAGATGACCTGTGTCGCATGGAGTTTACACCTGGACAATACTATAATTTTCATCCCGGCAGCCATGTCGGGCAAGGTATAGAGGCAGGCATCGGGCTGATTGTTGAAC
>JAAYLM010000387.1 GCA_012521915.1 Oscillospiraceae bacterium
CGGTGGCGGTTACCCACAGGGCCTAAAGGAGGAAGCGATCCCCTTGCTGGCACGCATCATCGCTGTCATTGATGCCTACGATGCCATGACGCATGACCGGCCTTACCGAAAAAGGCTCTCCCGCCAGGCAGCGCTTGCGGAACTGCAGCGGTGTGCCGGCCGGCAGTTTGACCCCAGGCTGGTTTCCATTTTCACTGAGATCATGCAAACACAGACGATGGCCTGCGAGCGTGGCAAAAAAGGTGATTCGGCTGACAACACCATCTAAGCTTGGACATGGCGGTTGCGTGATTCTGCCAAAGTGGTCCATTGGTGCATGCCGCATCTGAAAAGCAGATAACATTGACGAAAATACGGGAACAAGATAGGATGAGAAGAACACATCGCTATAGATACGAGGTTCTTTATGTTTCATCCTGCTCCGACTGTGTCCCAATCGACCGCTGTCGCCTACAGTCATAAACTGCCTCAGCTGATCAGCCTGGTCAACCGGCGTTTGCTGGACAGACCGGACCTGGCGATGCTGATCGGATCCAACCCGACCAGCGTCATGCTGGGCAACCACGAAAACCACGGGCGCTTCCTGGCTAGCTGGTTTCAGGTCGCTCAGACCGGGCTGCTGCGCCAGACCATGCGCTGGGCCGTTGACAGCTACAGCAACCGCGGTTTTGCCGCTGCTTATTTTACCGTCGAACTGGAAGCCTGGATCGAGGCAATCACGGAGCAGATTGAGGAGCCGGCACGTTCTGAACTGGTTGCTCTTTACCGCTGGATGCTCGATCAGCTGGCCGAACCGGAACAGAATCCGGCACAAGATGACGAGACAGTTTCCGGGCCGCTTGTCTGGACTGAAGAGCAGGAAAAACTGCTGTCTTTTCTGCTTGCTGGTGATCACCGGGCTGCCCTTGCCCTGACCCGGGAGCAGCTCAACCGCCAGGCCGCCCTGAGCGCGATCTATCTGGATCTGCTGCAGCCTGTGCTCTACCAGGTGGGCCTGCTTTGGCAGCAAGGCCGTATATCGGTGGCCCATGAGCATCTGGCCACTTCGATTGTCCTGCGCATCATGGCCTCTTTATATGAGCATTTCCCTCAAACAGACAGGGTTAAGGGTAAGTTTGTCATCGCCTCTCCCACCGGAGAACAACATGAGATCGGAGCCCGCATGATCGCGGATCTGCTGGAACTGGATGGCTGGCAAGTCCTTTATATGGGTGCCAATACACCTGTTGAGGACCTGATCAATCTGTTGATCGCGGAAAAACCCCTGGCTTTGGGCCTTTCGGTCACCATGTCCTACAACCTTGGTCAGCTGGCTGACACGTTGGCACGTATCCGTTCTGTGGAAAGTCTGGCTGGCCTGCGTATCCTGGCCGGAGGCCATGCGCTGCAAAGCCTGGAGCAAACACCTGACTGGCTGCAGGCTGTTGACGCCTTGCCCCGTGATGCAGCCGGGCTGCTGCGTGTGGCCGACAGCTGGTCTGTATCATGAAGTGCCATCCCGACATCCTGCTGGCTTATTGTGACGCTCTTTCCGGTGTGGCTGTCGTCGTTCTGGACACTAAAGGCCTGATCACATCCTGCAATCAGGCTTTTCTCCGCCTGCTTTCTGCTGCGGCTGATCAGGATAAGCACATTTCCGGCCAACCCCTGGAACGCTGGCTGACCCTGGATGGCTCATCAGACTGGTTGTGTTTCGAGCCGGCTGATACACTTGGCACGCGACTTTTCAGCGCCCGTCTGGTTTCGGACATCGCTGGTGTGCCGTATACCGGTGTCGCCATCCGCTACCAATCCGAACAGGCTTTCTTTATCCAGCGTAATTTACAGCAGGATGTCGATGTTCTGGACAAAATCACCGGGTTGAACATGGAGATCTCCACGCTGGCGCGCGACCTGTCACGGAAAAACAATGAGCTGAGCCGGGCTAACAAACAGATTAGCCTCTTGATGGATACTGATCCGCTGACAGGCATCTACAACCGGCGTTATCTGATGCCCCGTCTGGAAGAAATGGTCAGCTATGCGCGGAGAACAGCTGCGTTTACCTTCAGTTTGCTGATGCTGGATATTGACCATTTTAAAAAAGTCAATGACACCTATGGCCACGCGGCTGGTGACGCGGTTCTGCGCACCTTAACGTTACTGCTCGGGAAAAATCTGCGTCGGGAAGATATCCTGGCCCGGTTTGGCGGTGAAGAATTTCTGGTTTTGCTACC
>JAAYLM010000388.1 GCA_012521915.1 Oscillospiraceae bacterium
ACCGTACACTGCGCCTGAAAGACGGTTCACACCAGACCATACGTCAAGCCCATCCCTGTCCGCCAGACGCCGAGATGGAAAGTCTGGGGCCTATTGATCCCTACATTGGCATCCTTCGCTTCGACACTGATGACGAAAAACCCTATGCCATCCTGTACACCTATTCGTGCCACCCTTTATTGGGTGTGCCCGGTAAGGCAGTCACGGCTAATTACCCGGGATTTGCCTCAAAAACAATTGAGGAGATCTCGGGAGCCCCGGCAATCTTCCTGCAGGGTACGCTGGGCGATGTGACTGAAATCCTGTACAAGGATGTCACACAGCCAATGGACAGCGAACCGGTTGGCAGGGCGCTTGGACTGAGCACCTTAAAAGCGGCGCGCACAATACAAACCCAGAACGCATCGATCAACGTTATCACGGAGAGGATAGCATTCCCGCGAAGGACAGACATCCCTTTGCGCATAGACGCACTCAAACGCAAGCAGGAAGAGCTGCTGGAATCTCTGGGGGCCATGAGCCTGAGTTTCAAAGCCTTTCTCCCTCTTTATATCAGGCACATGATGGACCCGGACCACCCAGCCGACTATGCCTACCGATACATGCAGGCTCAGGACGACCGGCTGCCCGATCTGGACACCCAAAACAAGGCCCGCATACAGACCTATCTGCAGAACCTCTCTATAATGGAAAAACTCTGCCGGATCCAGAGTGATCTGAAAACACTCGCGTATCATCAAAAAATGAATCTCGAATCTGGCGAGCAGATGGTAGCCTGTGAGGTGGTCGGCATACGCATAGGGGATTTTGTCATGATCTCCTCCCCGGCGGAGATGCTTGTGGAAGTGGGACAAAACATCAAGACTGCATCGCAGTATCCGCATACTTATGTGATATCCCCCTCAAACGGGTATGTGCATTATGGAGCACCTGCTGCCTATTACGACAAGGGGGGGTACGAGGTAACGGAATGTATGCTGGCACCTGAGTGGCAGCAGATCTATGAACGCACTGCCCTCGATATCATCAGCCGGCTCTAGATAACATGCTCCAGATACAAATATTGCAGTCTTGCCAAAATTGATAACACCAATGCACAACTTTCCCACCCTGCACAGCGGGTAGACTTTTCAGGCGCTGCTGTTTGACAGGCTGAGGAGCTTGCTGCGCAGTAAAACAGCCTGCGCAGCAGGAGTAAGCGCCGAAAGTCTGTGGGAAAGTTGTGTTAAATGATCAAAAATGATAAGAATTTGCTAAAATCAATGTGCCCGTAAGAAGGCCAGGCGTTTGTACGCCCGTCTGTATTGACCGGTCAAAAACAGGCTTTATTTACAGACCAAGCAGGTCGCCAGCGAAAGCGGGCTCAAAGCCGCGCGACACGCACCATTGGATGCCGGCCAGCACGCGCTGCCGATAATCAGGAAGATAAGCCACGTAATGCGGGTAAAAATACTGCTCGTGGATGAGGATGTCAATAAAATCACGATTGGGGTATAATGCGGCCATCCGGTCCAGTTCGGGACCGATTTCCATCGGCTTGAACATGTTGAGCACGATGTCGTAGGCAAAAAAGATCATTTGCGTCTCAGGGTCGGTGTAGAAACTGTCGCGATGGATCTGGTCAACTTGCGCGCGATTCAAGTAATAGGCGCCTTTGTGCTGGCCATCCTTGTTTAGCATAAAAGTGCCCAGCAAGGCCTTGAAGCCGCAGTCACGCAAAGCGCGAACGCCTTCCTTGGTCGCTTCAGCAAAGTGCAGGGTCGTCACCTTCGCCAGAGCCGCATCACCTGCAAATCGCCTGATCTCCTGCATCACGCGCTGGCAGTCAGACTTAACCTGGTCATATCCCGCGGTCAGGTAGGGCCTGGGCGGCAAATTTGCCTTGGCGTGAAAGGAAAGGCGCAACCAGTCGGCATTGGCCTGCCATTCCTTCTTGAACCGGTCGGGCATCTGACTTAAATGAAACCCGCCGAATTCCGGGCATTCCTCATAGATGTTCACATGGACCTTCGTGCCGAATTGCTCGTGAATGGCCCGGTACATGCCCAGATACGGATTGTCGAACAGAGAGCGGTAGATATCCGCGTGCTGTGCAATATCCTGCAGAAACCAGATATTATCATCCAAGGACAGTCTATACGAACGCTTTGCCATATTTATCTTCTTTCGTGAAATGCGGCAGGACGGCCAGTGACTGCCTGAATCCCGCATGCCTGTCGACCTTGTCTATTTTAATCCCAGATCCCACGACTGTTGAAATTCATCGTCAACCGTAGACCTATTCTCAATAAATTTATTAAATATGGTGCTATTATACAATATTATTCACGTGATCGCCACCTTCCTTTAAGCTTCCGCCGTCTGGGAGAACGCTCCTCACGGCCACGCCTGCTTCTGAACGCGACGGCAGCGCATCCTACTGACGCATAGATAAAATTATAATTATATGAAACAATATGAAAATTAAAAACCCCGAGATATAAGGATTCTCGAGGTTTTATATGTGGTGCGCCTTCAGGGACTCGAACCCGGGACCCACTGATTAAGAGTCAGTTGCTCTACCAACTGAGCTAAAGGCGCAAGCGCAAGAACAATCATACCAATGGATAAAAGCGCTGTCAAGCGTTTCCGCGGCTTCAAATCAGTCATAGCCAGGGTGATCATCTGGCGTATTTTTCCGGGTGCCTTCCCTTCTGTTTTCGCAGAAGATGCAGACCAGGCAGGCAGCCGTGCGGCTCAGGCCAGGCGGTTGAGGATACTGCGCGCAGCGATAACACCGCTGGCGCCGGCCTGGGCCAGGCCGCGAGTGATGCCGGCACCGTCGCCGACAGCGAAAAAGCCAGGCAGTTGTGTTTCCAGTTCCGCACTCAGCTGCAACCGTGCACTGTAAAACTTAACCTCAACGCCGTAGAGCAGCGTGTCATGATTGGCAGTTCCCGGTGCGAGTTTATCCAGTGTCATGATCATCTCAATGATGTTGTCCAGGTGCCGCTTGGGCAGGACAAGGCTAAGGTCGCCCGGCGTTGCGTCCAGTGTCGGCCGGACAAAACTCTGGCTGAGCCGGTGCTCATTGCTGCGCTGCCCGTTGATCAGATCGCCAAAGCGCTGGATCAGTACGCCGCCGCCCAGCATATTGGAAAGCGAAGCGATCCGTTTGCCATACTGGTAAGGTTCACGGAATGGCGATGTGAAGGTGTTGCTGACCAGCAGGGCGAAATTGGTGTTGTCGCTGCGCATGGCCGGGTCGGTATAGCTGTGGCCGTTGACGGTCAGGATGCCGTCTGTGTTTTCTGTCACCACATAGCCGTAGGGATTCATGCAGAAGGTGCGCACGCTGTCCTTGTAGCGCTTTGTCCGGTAAAGCAGCTTGGCCTCATAGACCGCGTCGGTGATCTCGCGGAATACAAGGGCCGGCAGCTCGACCCGCACACCAATATCCACCTGGTTGTTGATCTGTTCCAGCTTGAGGCGGCGACACTGCTCGCTGAACCATTCAGCGCCGGATCGGCCTGGCGCGGCGATCAGGAAGCGGCAATCCATCTCCCCGCGGCTGGTCGTGACCCGGTAGCCAGCCGGTTCATGATCCGTTCCGGTTGTCAACGGCTCAATTTGCTGAACCTCCGTTTGGCACATCAGATCCAGCCGGTCACGCAGAAAGCCGGCCTGCGCTTTGATGATTGCCCGGTTGCGTTCCGTACCCAGGTGCTTGCAGCGGGCATCCAGAAGGTGCAAGTCATAGCCGATGGCTTTCTGGCGGATCAGGTCTGCTTCAGCGGTATCGGTGGTATAAAAACGGTCGGTGGCGCCAAAACGCTGGTTGACCTGGTCGACATATTCGATGTTGGCCATAACGCTGCTGTCCGGCAAATAATCACTCAACCAGCCGCCAAACTGGGTTGTAAAGTTGAATTTGCCGTCGGAAAAAGCCCCTGCGCCGCCAAAGCCGCGCATAATGGCACAGGTCGGACAATTGACGCAATGCTTGCTTTTCCCTTCAATGATCGGACAGGCACGCTGTTCGATCGTATTGCCCTGCTCAATCAGCGCGACACGCAGAGCGGGCCGCTGGCTGACCAGTTCATAAGAAGCGAAAATACCTGCCGGTCCGCCTCCGATGACAATGACATCATAGGACAGGTTCCTGTCTGGCTGGTTCATAACATGACACCAGAGGTTGGGGATGGCGCGGTCGTATCGCTGCCCGGCCTTGTGTTGACCGGGTAAAAACCGAGTTCTTCCATAGAGCAGTGGCCTTGTTCCACACCAAGCCGGCGCAGCCGCGCATACAGTTCAGCCTGTACCGCCATGAAATAAGGCGTGACAAAAAGCAAACCGATCCCGCAGAGCAGGCCTCCCAGGATAAACCAGCCAAGGAATGAAAGGTCGAGTACGAAGATGTCCCACTTTTGGCCGCGTGTCAGCTGTATTGACAGCTTGAGTGCGCGCTTTTAACCGATACCGGGGTTGTCGGCCAAAATCCAGGGGATCATGCGGTAGCTGTAGCCTTTGATGATCACCGGCAGCGCTAAAAGCAATGAACCGGCCAGCAACAGGGCGAAAAAAGCGGCGATCGCCACCTCCGGATCGCCTGGAAGCCAGTTGAACAAATCCGGCCAGATCTGTCCCTGCTCATTGGTGACCGGGATGACATAGCTTATCATGACCAAAGTGATTCCGGTCGTAAAGGGAATCGCGGCCATAAGGCTCCAGAGAAAGAGGAAAAAATTCATCCAGAGCATGCTGCCGACGGTTTTCAGGTAACGTCCGGTCTTGAACAGGCTGAAGATGATTCCGATCGTGGGGGTGGCTGGTGCTTCCCGGTTGCGGGAAAACCAGCGATTGCCGCCGACCTGGATGACCGGGCTGACGAAAATCCCGTACAAGATGCCGATTGATCCGGCCAGAAGTGCAGCCAGTATGACGATCAGGCCGAAACCGCGCCAGGGCAGGTTCTGAAAAAAATGCGGATCAAAAGGAAAAGGGCTGCTACCTGCAAAAAACTGCTCAATCCGGTCGAAAACATGGTCTAGATCAAAGGAAAAACGCTGGCTGCTCAGGCGCAGGTCGCTCAGGCTGAAATTATAGCTGATCAGGCCTGAACCTCCACTGAGCAAACCAACAACCAGTGATACGGCAAAAGCCTGCCAGTATTTACCTGTCAGGTTCCGTTTTGCTTCGTTTTTCAGTTCACTGCGCTGCCACATGTTACACCTCCGCCTGATTACTGGACCCGATCGAATTAGGTTAATCCGGTCTGTCTGCTATCTTGTCTATGGATGGGTGTCTTGCCTCATAAAAAACGCCCAACAGGAAAAAGCAGGTCGCTGATTGGATGGATTGATCTCATTTATTATACCGTTTTTTACAGGATCGCGACAACCTGCGGCGGTCTGTATCTTGCATGGCAGCCGTTTTGATGATAACGTAAGGTCAGTTCAGTCTGACCTGTCCCGCAGTGGCTGTATTGTACGGTTGTCAGGCTGGCTTCTAGTTCAGACACTCAGGAGGATGCTCACCCATGTATGTAGCAAGTTATAAGGATAAGCCTGATTTTCTCCGCCTTTTACCGGACGGCAGCATCACATCCCCTGCCGGCTTTCGTGCGGCTGGCATTGCCTGCGGCCTGAAAAAATCCCGCAAACCGGATCTGGCTCTGGTTGTCAGTGACAGCCTGGCACAAGCGGCTGGTGTTTTTACCCGCAATGTCGTGCAGGGCCATTCACTGCAGCTGACCCGCCAGCATATTGCCGGAGGAACGGCACGTGCCCTGGTAATCAACAGTGGCAACGCCAATGCCTGTGTTGGCCGTATCGGCATGGACTATGCCCGTTCGATGGCTTCTCAGATCGCCAACCTGCTGGACTGTCAAGTTGAACAGGTGCTGACCGGATCAACCGGCGTGATCGGCCACCGCCTTGATATGACGACGTTAAGCCGGGGCATCAACCTGGCCTGCGATCGCCTGGAGAACACGCCAGAGGCCGGTCACAAAGCCGGGCAGGCCATCCTGACGACCGACACCTTCCCCAAAGCCTGCGCTGTGCAGCTGGAACTGGGCGGGCAGACCGTTACGGTCGCCGGCATGGCCAAAGGATCGGGCATGATCCATCCG
>JAAYLM010000389.1 GCA_012521915.1 Oscillospiraceae bacterium
GTCGGCTCCGGCTTTGCTGTTGGCTTAGGTGTCGCGGTTGCTTTTGGCGGCGTCGTCGGGGAAGGGTCTGGCTCAGGGACAGACGTCACAGCCGGTTTATAAATGACCTCAGAAGAGATCAGCGCGCTATAAATGTATCCCTGTTCTCCATTAACGGTTCTCACCTCAGACCAATAAAGGCCTTCACCAGTGCATACAAGAATATCTCCCATCTCAACCGCAGCAATAATATCGGCGTCTGTGCGTGGTTTCTGCCTCAGGTTGGCATGATAGGCTTTAACGTAGACGGTCTGCTCAACAGCTTCAAAAGACGCGGGATCAAGAGGTTCCTGAATCACGCCGTAGGCGTCTTTTTCCAGCGGTTTTTTGGTTGGGGACGGTACTGCCGTAGGTGTCGCATCCGGTGTCGGGGATAAGGTTGGTTCGGCATCGGGTGTGATCTCCGCATCAACATCAAGCACACCAGCAACGTCTGAGCCACTCGTCCCGGATGGTGACCCTGAAGGTAAAGCACTTGCTACAGCCGTTGTTTCAGGATACTGGTAAGAACCACGGTTATAATCTTCATACTCAGTAAAATCCGGCTCAAATGCGCTCCATGGCACTGTTGTCTGTGACGTCGCCGGATCTGTCAGATCCGCATCCAGATTGCCGGAAGGAGCTGCAGCCTCAGGACCAGTGGTCAGATAAACAACCAGTGTCGTTAATAGGAGGACAACAGCCACCGAGGGAAGTCCAGATTTAAGCTTATGCAAAATCGGGGTGGCCGTATGTTGGCTGTCACGATCATGTCTATGTTTGAACCGAAGCCCACGAGCCAGCCGGCTGATCTGCCGTACCTTTTCCAGGACGCGGTCCTTTATGGTCCTTAAAATCTTGATTTGCTTTTTTATCATGTTTACTCCTACATACCAGCAGACCCACTCTTTCTGATCGCTGTACATGAGACAGGATCGGATAAGGACAGGCCGCTATTTGCCATCATTATACATGAAAGCGACAAGTGTGAAAACATTTCTGTCTGAAAAGAGCAAAACAATGACAAATAACGCTTTTTATGCAAACATATTATTGTTTCAAATGGTCATATGTCGATAATACACGCACAGCAAAAGCCGCTTCAGCCAAATGAAATTCAGCTGAAGCGGCTCTTTATGGTTTCATTAGTTTTCTTACACAGCTGTCCTGTCCCTTGTTGCGCTTATCCTGCTGCACAAGTTTAGGTGTTCTTGCTCCTGACTTATGCAATATCAATCTTTTTTGTTTGCTTCGGATTTACCTCGCGTTTAGGCAATTCCAAGCGCAGGATGCCATTTTCCAGTTTCGCCGCTATTTTGTCTACATTGATATTTTCCACATTGAAACTGCGCGTCATTGAACAGCAGCGGCGCTCCCTGCGCAGGTACTGCTCACTTTTCTCTTCAGTTGCTTCATCCTGGTTAACCGATATAGTCAGCACATCCTGATCGACATCAAGATTGATCTGATCCCGGTTGATGCCAGGTAATTCTGCCTCGAGCCAGTAAGCTTCATCTGTCTCTTTAATGTCTACGCGCATGAAACCACTTCGGTTGTAAAAGCCGGGTAAAACCGCATCATTAAAAAAATTCTCGAAGATACGGTCAATATCCCAACTACGCTCATCACCTGCAGGCTGAATCTGATTCCTTCTCCGATCAAATGGTACAAGTCCAAACATACCGAACACCTCCTGTTTGACTTTGTTTGACTTTAACAATTATAATTATAATTGCAACTGACAAGCAAGCAACAAACCAAGCGTGAAAATTTTGTTACAAAACTGTTAACATCGGTTATACGGATAATACTATTTTATATTTATTACACAACTTTCCCAC
>JAAYLM010000390.1 GCA_012521915.1 Oscillospiraceae bacterium
AAAGCTTATGTACAGGCGATCCGCGCCAGTGAGATCACTTTTGCCATCGGACCTGCCGGGACGGGTAAAACCTTTCTGGCCGTTGCCATGGCCGTCAACGCTTTCCGGGCCCATGAAGTGAGTCGCATCATCCTGACACGTCCGGCTGTCGAGGCGGGTGAAAAGCTGGGGTTTCTTCCGGGAGACCTGCAGAACAAAGTCGACCCGTACATGCGTCCGCTTTACGATGCCCTGCATGAGTTGATGGGGGTTGACCAGTATTTGCGCAACCTGGAAAAAGGACTGATTGAGGTGTCCCCGCTGGCCTATATGCGGGGTCGCACACTTGATGAAGCCTTCATCATACTCGATGAAGCCCAGAACACGACGCCGGAACAGATGAAGATGTTTCTTACACGTCTCGGCTTCAACTCTAAAGCCGTGGTCACAGGTGACATTACCCAGATCGACCTGCCTGCAGACAAAAAATCCGGACTTAAGGTCGCCAGGCAAATCCTGCAAGATGTCGAAGGACTGTCTTTCGTTGATTTGACGCAGCGTGATGTGGTGCGTAATGCCCTGGTGCAGCGCATCATCCGTGCCTACGAGAACTTCGGCCTGAAGGGAGGATGAGCGTTGCCATGAAACAATCGGCTCGTCTGCGTGTCCTGCTCTATGCGCTTGCCGCTGTATTTCTGCTGGCTGTTGTTCTGTTTGCCATATACAACGGATCAATGCCGGAGAAATATTTGCTCAGGCCAGGGGATATCAGCCCCTATGACATTGTCGCGCCCCGGAGCATCCGTGATCATGTGGAAACAGAACGCAGAGCAGCCAGAGCGGTATCCGAAGTAGGCGATGTCGCATTACGCTCAGAGGAAATATCTTCAGCTGTCATGGAACGCGTTAGCCTTTTTTTCAGTTTGATCGGTCAGGAGCGCGACAACCCACCCCTGATCACACCGGCACCTTCTCCAACACCACAGCCGACGGCACAACCGACACCCGCGACGCAGGAAACTGAAACAACATTACCTGTACTGCCGACAGAACCGCTGCTGCCCAAAGTAGACACTGCTGTGCTGGCAGACCGTATCTCCTGGCTGATCAACCGCGAGATGGGGCTGGTTGTCAGTGCCGGCGATGCCCAGACTTTTGCTGAAACGACCTCTGACCGGCTGGATCGTCTGGCCGGACATGTCCGCTCACTGGCCGAACTGATTATGGCCGACGGGGTGGACCAGACAAGCCTGCGCAACAGCATCAGTGTGAATGTAACTGATCTGGGTGACCGGCTTTCCTATAATCTGGAAGACAGCGCGGTCATCGAACGGGTCCTGGCGCTGCTGCTTGAACCCAATGTGGTCTATGACATGGTCGCGACCGAAAATGCCCGCCGGGCCGCCAGAGAGCGGGTGCTGAACAATCCGGTCATGATCGAAAAGGGCGTACGCATCGTCTCAATTGATGATGTGATCACAGACGATACCTACCAGCTGCTGCAGGAACTGAACCTGATTGACAGTGGCCGCTTTGACCTGCCGCATCTGGGTGGCATCATGCTGCTTATGCTGCTTGTCTGCGGCCTGGCTGCCTTCTATGTGCTGCATTATGAAAAAGAGAATATCAACAGCATGCGTGACGCGGTTGCCCTGCTGCTGGCGCTACTGATCCCTCTGTTTGTATCTGCCTACATCACACGTCATGCACCACTTTCTCCACCGGTATATTTTGCCGCGGTACTGATCGCTGCCTATTTCGGCTTCCGCTCTGCGATTATCCTGTCACTTTGCCTGACCGCCCTGATCCTGCCGATGACGAACTTCAATCCAATATTCCTTGCGGTTGCGATGATCGGCAGTCTGGTTGCCGCCTTATTTGCCCGTGGTATCATCCGCAAAGACAATTATGCCTTTATCATCCTGGTGACCTCCGGCACGAACTTCCTGACAGCACTGGCTTTCAGCGTCATCCAGAAAGACAGCTGGACAGATATGCTGCTCAACAGCGGCTTCACGGCAATCAGCGGCGCTCTCTCGGTGATCGCGGCCATAGGTCTGATGCCCTTGTTTGAAATGCTTTTCAATTCCGTTTCGCCTCTGCGCCTGATTGAGCTCTCGCAGCCCGGACATCCACTGCTGCGCAGGTTGTTCATTGAAGCACCGGGTTCATCTCAGCACAGTATGATGGTAGCCAACCTGTCTGATTCAGCAGCCGCGGCCATTGGGGCCAACGCGCTCCTGGCCAGGGTTGGTGCCTATTACCATGACATTGGCAAGTTGGAAAACCCCTTGATGTTTACGGAAAACCAGGAAGGCGAAAATCCACATGACCAGCTTCCCCCGGATAAAAGTGCCGATATCATTCTCAGTCACCCGGATGCCGGTGTCCGGATCGGCCGACGCTATCGACTGCCGACGCCCATTCTGCGAATCATCCATGAACACCATGGCTCCACAGCGCAAGTTTATTTTCTGCACAAAGCAAAGCAGCTGGCGGAAAACGGCGCGACTTACGATACCGATCCCGGACGTTATTCCTATCAATGCCCGATCCCCAGCAGCAGGGAATCCGCAATCGTCATGCTGGCAGACTCGGTTGAAGCCGCGATGAAATCGACCGGGACGAACACCATTACCGAAGCTGAAAAACTTATCCGTCGTGTGATCAAAACGAAGAATGAACAAGATCAGCTGATAGCCTCCGGATTGTCATTCCATGACGTGGAGCTGATCATCAAGGCCTTCGTACAGGTTTTCACAGGACATTTTCATGAAAGGGTCAAATATCCAGATGAAAATCCAGTTCGTCAACCGGCAAAATAAATCATCAACCCGCGTCTGGCAAGCACTGATCCGCGAGGTTCTGTCATCGGCACTGCCGGTTATCGCTTCCACAGGCATGGCAACGGTCAACAGCGAACGGCTGCTGATCCAGGATATGCCTGCTGAACCATCTGTAACGGTCACTTTTGCCGGGCCTATAGTCATGCGCCGCATCAACCGTGAGACACGTGGTGTCGACCAGCTGACAGATGTCCTGTCCTATCCGTTGCTGGACTGCCGTGAAGGCCGGCTGCTCACGATGCCCGGCCCCCAGGATTTCGAGCACACAGCAAACGGGTGGCTGTTAATGCCCCTGGGCGATATCGTGATCGCACCGGAGAAAGCAAAACAGCAGGCATTAGCTTATGGGCACAGCATGGCAAGGGAGATGGCCTTTCTGGCCGTACACGGACTCTTGCATCTTCTGGGCTACGATCATGAAAAACCAGAACAAGAGGCAACGATGCTTCATATACAAGAAGCCGTACTGACTGAAGCCGGCTACAGCCGCATACAGCCTGACCGGCTATAATGGCAGGAGAACACACTATGGAAGAATTATCCTTCAAATCAGGTTTTGTCGCGCTGACCGGCCTGGCAAACGCAGGGAAATCGACACTGCTCAATCAATTTAGCGGCATGCATCTGGCGATCACTTCACCCAAACCGCAAACCACGCGCCAGGTGATCCGGGCAATTATTGACGATCCGGGCAGCCAGATCATTTTTCTCGACACACCGGGATATCATGCGCCGCGCAACAGGCTGGACCAATACATGTACCGCGGCATCACGAGCGCGCTCACCGATGCAGATATCCTGCTGCTCGTAACCGACGCGTCGGCCGCAATCCGGGCCAGATCGTCATCTGGACTGCCCAGACTGGAGCAAGAACTGCTCAAACAACTGGCCAGGCAGAACAAACCGGTCATCCTCGTTTTAAACAAGGTGGATATAGCTGTTAAAGAGGAGCTGCTGCCGATTATCGCACGTTATCACGAGCAGTATCCTTTCGCTGCCATCGTCCCGGTTTCAGCACGGACAGGTGACGGCATCGAGGTTCTGCTCCATGAGATCCGTAAACACCTTGCTGCAGGTCCACGCTACTATCCTGTCGAAACACTGACCGACCAGACAGAGCGGCAGATTGTTGCCGAGCTTGTAAGAGAGCAGGTTCTGCTGCTCACACATGAAGAAATACCTCACGGGGTAGCCGTGGAGATCGAGTCTTTTACGGAAACCGGCAGTCCTGATCGTAAAATGGTTCATATCGATGCGGCCATTTACTGTGAGAAAGATTCGCACAAGGGCATATTAATCGGTAAACAAGGCTCTATGCTAAAAAATATAGGTAGCAGAGCCAGACAGCAGATCGAAGAACTGTTGGGCTGCCCCTGCTACCTGGAGCTGTTCGTCAAGGTCCGGGATGGCTGGCGCAACCGGCAGGAAATTCTGCGCAGCCTTGGCCTGGACACCCGTTCCTGATCAGGTTGTTTATGGCACACCTGAAGCTCAAAGGTTTTGTTATCCGGGTGGTGGCCGTCGGCGAGAGTGACCGGATCGTCACGATCCTCACAGAGGAATACGGGCTGATCAGTGTTTCTGTACGCGGGGCAAGGCGAACCCGTAGTCCGCATCTGCTTACCACACAAATCTTTTCCTTCAGCGATTTTGAACTGTTCTGCAGTAAGAACCGCTACAGTCTGCAGTCATCTGAGCTGGTCGAGCCTTTTATGGCATTGCAGCAGGATCTGGACAGACTGGTGTGTGCGTCACACTTCGCTGAAGTCATGGTTGACAGCCTGCGCGATGATCTTGCTCAACCACGGCTTTACCGCCTCTGGGCATATAGCATGCAGGCGCTGAGCAGACGAGAGGATCCCTTGCTGACGGTTCATGTTGCCCAGCTTCGGCTCCTGATGGAAATCGGTTTTGCGCCGTCTCTGGACCACTGCGTCAGCTGCGGTTGTCCGTTGACAGACATGCTGTCCGGTTCAGCGCTGTTCAGCGTGACCGGCGGCGGCCTTGTCTGCGAAAAACCGGCCTGTCGCGAGCGGTTGAATGATGCCCGCCCATTACCGGCTGGTGCCATCGTCTGCCTGGTACACATTCGCCAGGCTGACTGGCCGAATCTCTTTTCCTTTACGCTCGAGGAGAACCTGCGCCGTTTTATCATGGAGCTTTCCGGTGCCTACCTGACCCATCAGATGGAAAAAGCCTATACCCGGCTTGATATGTTGCGTAGCCTTGCCGCTGCAGAAGGCAAACCTCAGGAAAACTGAATAAATCCGTCCGGCAAGTCAGTCTGGCTGCAGCTGTTCCCCGGGCAGCGGGCTGCCCCAAAAGTCCTGCAGCGTCTCCCGGACAGCTTCGTTTGATGTAACCTGACGCGGTTGCCATTCTTGAGGGAAAAGCGAACGGTAGACCGGCTGATCGTAACGGTCATCAATCAGCAGCACAAAACCGCGGTCAGATTCACTGCGAATAACCCGACCCGCAGCCTGCTGGACTTTGTTGAAACCGGGAAACAGGTAGGCATATTCATAACCGCTCCCCAAAAGCTGACCGAAGTACTGGCTCATGATCTCGCGTTCCGGGCAGATCTGAGGCAGCCCGACACCGACGATAGCCACACCGGCCAGTTTCTCGCCGCTCAGGTCAATCCCTTCCGAAAAGACACCGCCCAGAACCGCAAAGGCTAGAAGTGTCCGTTTTCCGAAGTGGTCAAAGCGTCCAAGGTAATTGCGCCGTGTTTTCTCGTCCATGGTCCGCAGCTGAAACAGGTAATCAAAATCATCCCGATCCTTGCGACCGCGCAGTAAAGTGCGGATCATCTGCAGATAGGCATGCGATGGCAGAAAGACCAGGTAATTGCCCGTTTTCTGCCGGACAGCCGTAAGGATCATTTCCAGGATGGCCTGGATGGTTTCCTGACGCTGACGATAGCGTGTGGACAAGTTACTGCAGATCATGACCAGTAAGTTTTCCGGGGGAAAAGGTGAACCGAGCAGCAGTGATTCTGCTTTTTCATGTCGTCGATGACCATACAGCAGACCGGTGTAGTAGGGCAGAGGCGTAAGGGTCGCGGAAAAGAAAACGGCTGCATGCCGGTTCAAATAGCTTTCAGAGAGCTTTTGGGAGGCATCCAGGCACATTAAGGTCACCAGGCAGTTTTCTTTATTGTCCAGGCGGGCGCTGGTGACGTAAGCATCATCATAAAAGAGCTCTGCGACACGGCAGAAGAAAAGCATCTGGAAAAAACCCTTGAGCAAAACAAGCCGCCCGTCAAAATCCAGGTTGGTTTCCAGAAAAAGATGGCAGTGCGCATTGAAGCGGTGCATCGGGCCAGCAGTTCCTGCGGCAAATCACGCATAGCGCGGAAATTCTCAGCTTGCATGACCGCCGTTGGCTGAACTTGGGGTTCCAGGCCGAAAAAACCGGGCTGGTTGGTGCTGATTGCTTCTTTTAGCCGGTTAAGCCAGTCCAGAACGCGGTCGAAATCACTTTCCAGAGGCCCTGATCGCCCTTGTACAGCCTGCCTTGCCTTTATTAAGGTCTCAAGATCCAGCTCAGCGCTGTACATGCTGCGTGAACGCTCAGGCAAGTTATGGGCTTCGTCGATCAAAAGCAGGTGCTTCTGTTGTTCTTGTGCGAAAAACCGTTCAAGGCGAACCCGCGGGTCAAAGGCATAATTGTAGTCGCAGATGATGATGTCGCAATAAACCGCCATGTCCAAGGCTAGTTCAAAAGGGCAGACCTGGCAGGCACGGGCACAGTCCAGAATCTCTGTTTCGCCGATCTGCTCATACAGGAACAGGCGGCCCAGGGCATCCGGCAGATGGTCGTAGTAGAACAAGGCATAGGGGCAACGGTTTGTGTCGCAGTAAAGTTCCGGTTTCAGGCAAAGTTTTTCTTTAGCATACAGCACCAGGCTCTTCATAAGCAGTCCTGAACGGTGCAGGTCTGACATTGCCCGCGCGGCCACGAGGCGCGCAGACGTCATGTTCGTCAGATAGAAGACACGATCAGCCAGCCTGTTGGCCAGGGCTTTGACAGCAGGATATAGAGCGGCCATGGTCTTGCCGATACCGGTGGGGGCGGCAATAAAAACCGCGCTGCTCTGGCGTGTCGCGCCTAAGACTTCGTGCATAAAACGATTCTGTCCTGACCGTAACCCCGGATAA
>JAAYLM010000391.1 GCA_012521915.1 Oscillospiraceae bacterium
ACACAAGGCCGGGCAGGATCAGGAGGATCAGGATCCCCCAGAAGCGCCAGGAGCTGAATACCCGCCTAGCTTCGTCCATCTTGCGTGTTCCTGACAATCAGGTTAAGATAGGCGTCTTCGAGTGATTTTACACCGTTACGCTCAAGCACGTCGGCCAGTTCCCCGCCTTCGACACGTTTTCCGTGGTTTATAAGCAGCACATAATCCGCATCAGCTTCCAAATCGCTGACGATGTGTGTTGACCAGATCACAATGCATTGCTTGCTGACGGACTGGATATGCCGTCGCACCCGGACCCGCTCATAGGGGTCGAGACCGGCAGTCGGTTCGTCCAGGAGCAGGACGCTAGGATTGCCCAGCAGTGCCTGTGCCAGCATGATCCTCTGGCGCATCCCGCCGGAAAAAGCAGCCAGCTTGACACCGGCGTGATCTTGCAAATCGACAGCGCTCAACGAGCAATCGACCGCTTGCCGGATTTGCCGGCGGTCGATGCCTTTTAGCCCGGCTATGTAGCTTAGAAAAGCAAAGGCAGACATTTCCAGGTACAGGCCTTGTTCTTGCGGCATATAACCGAGTTTTCCGCGAAAGAGTCGGCCAAGGATGGCGATATCGGTACCATTGCAGAGGATGCTGCCGGCCTGCCGCCGGATGCTGTCGCTGATCAGCTTCATCAAGGTCGTTTTTCCAGCCCCGTTCGGACCGAGAACACCATAAAAACCATTCTCGAAGCGCCAGTTGAAATCAGACAGCGCGACCTTTTTGCCGTAGGTATGAGTCAAGTGCGAAATGTCAAGTGTCATCGCTTATCCCCCGGCGCATACATGCGACGCCAACGGATGTCATTGGACCCGATCGCCGCTTTGTCGATGATCCAGTCCGGCACACCGACGGGGCTGTTCGATGAGACCCAGAAAACCCGGTCAGACGCATCTGTATATAACCCGAACATGTATCCCTGTTCTTTTATATCCACCGGGAGGCTTTGCACGAAGCTGCCGGTCATATCAAAAATATGAAGGTTCAGCTGCTCTGTTTGTCCCAACGCGATCAGGGCGTTGGTCAGGTAGATGGACTTCCCGTCGCAATACCAGATGCCGTCCTGCCCGTCAGCTAGATCGTTCGGGTTGAAAAGCGGTGTGCTCTTGCCGCTGGACAGATCAAGCGTGGCCGTACCGAGCAAATAGCGGTTTCGGATCAGGGTCATGGCCTGGTAATATTTTCCCGTTTGGGGATTATTATCAGCAGCCGGTATGAGTTCGTCGTTGAGATCCATGGCTGTCTCCTGCGAGATCGACCAGGCCTTGGCTGCGCTTCCCTGGAAATAATAGATCAAATCGCCTGCCGCCGAACGGAAATGAAGCGTCTGGTCGGTTTTCGGGTCGGTTGAACCAGACGGGAAACGGGTATCGGCGATCGTGGTCATGCTGCGGGCGGGATGATCCAGTGATATGAGCAGCAAGCGCGACCGGGTCGTTTTCTGGTCCGGATCCTCGGTGTTGATCGTTACGATCAGGTACCCTTGGTGAAACCGATAGGACATCAACATGCCGGACGCATTTGCTCCGATGGCGTCATTTCGTAATGTATACATGACTTCATGGTTCGTCCCGTCCAGTTGCATGCGGATCAAGTCATACCCGCCGGCGTTCGAATCCTGTAGAGATCCAAGGGTATAAAGCGAATCACGGTACACATAGAGTTTGTTACCGTTAAAGAACGCGTCGCATTGTTCATCGGTATGCATACAGTCGGGTCGGTTGCAGAGGACGACCCATTGGTCTGAACCTCTGTCGCTGAAGTAAACAAAGGAAGAGGCTAGGAAATAGTAACCATGTTTTGTCTCGCCAAGCACCTGCATGCTGGACCCCTGCGGATAATCGAAAATGTTGCTTTGTTGATGGGCATCGGTGATAATATCCTCAGAAGAGCTTGATGGCGCCTTGCTACACGATGCTAGAAAAAATAATAGAAGAAAACATAATACATAAATGATTTTTACCTTATCACTTCTTCCCATCTTTATCTCCTATTTATTTCAATTCATAATAGACCGTTTTAGGACTCTGGGAAATCTAAATCAATTGTCTATTAAGTCACATGCGATAATTGGCATTTTTTCGAAAGATTTATGGCCAAGGCGTGGTTAATAAAACGTAATATACTTGATTTGATTGTATTTTATAATAGTAATATGACTTAACAAAATACACAAACGAAGACTGATGAACATCAACAATTTCATTATCAATTCTTTCAATATGCGATGATGTCCAAATATCAGTCACCAGACCAAGCCAAGAATCCGAGACATGCATTATCATCTGAGTGCTTATAACGGTACTCGTTGGTCAATAATAGTCAAATTCAAGTGACGACATTGCGCCATTTATATATGAATTTGAATGCCATTCGTACCCTCCATATATTCCGGTCTCTTGATCTTGCAGTTGACCAGCCGATACATTTAGCGGAGTTGCAAGTGGTATAATAAATAACAATAGTATAAGGGCAAATAGTTTGATCCTTTTTTGCATAACCAACCTCCAAAGCACATATTAATTGACTAGATTTCCCAGAGCGAAACATAATAATGTTAAATAGTTACGGTCATATTTATATTATTCTGCTTAATATCATGTATCATGTCCTCAAATCAGACGTTTTCGGGATTTGAGGTGTCAACCAGTTCATCTCGCATAATTTCTGTAACACCAACATTTCTGATCATCAATAAGAACAGAGCAACTAGCGTAAAAGAACCACAAACTATCTTCAGCATTTTTTATACCTCGCTATGTAAACTTGAACGGTCATGCTACAACCTACTC
>JAAYLM010000392.1 GCA_012521915.1 Oscillospiraceae bacterium
CTGGGATGCATTTCAGATCAGTCAGCCCGCCGGAATTGTACTGATCATGCTAAGCCCTATGCAGGCAGGCTGATCGAGCGAAACCGGCGTGAATACAGACGTCTGCTGCATGCATTGCGCCTGCTGCCTGATCCGGCAAAGTCCGAGGAGAATTGACATGCCTGTTGTGCAATCCTATGACTGGATGCTGGAGAAACTGAAGCAATACAATCTGGACGACCTTTCTGAACCCATGGGTAAAGAAACGAAATCCGGACAGGAGCGGATTACTACAGCTGATCCGGCCGATCTGCAGGATTTGGTAACGACCATCTGCAGCCAGATCCTGCAAAGCGACGCCACGACCGTTGCCGGTGTGGCAACCCGTCAAATTCCCCGGCAGGTTTTGCTTGATCTGATCGCCCGGACGGCCGAACAGGTCAGCGTACGCGCCGGTTTCTTCCGTAAAAATTTGCAGAAGCAGGTTATGGATTTTCTTTTTGGCTATGGGCCTTTGCAGCCATATATATCCGATCAGGATATCAGCGATATTGACGGAGTCAGTCCAGATTCCTTTACAATTAAAAAGGCTGGAAAGCGTATGGCCCTTGACCTGAAATTTCCCAGCGGACAGTCCTATGATGCTTTTTGCCGACTGCTGATCATCAGAAATGGCGGGACCATCAATGAAAACGACAGCCATTGCCGGGTGACGGATGAACAGAACAGGTTGCGCATCAATGTTACAGTGCCGCCCCGCAGTGTCCGATTTCCATCACTCAGCATCCGAAAACACAGACTGCGTTCACTGAAGCTGGACGATCTGATCGAGCGGAGGATGCTGGACAGGCGTACTGCTGACCGGTTGCGTCAATGGGCACAATCTGACCGTACTGTTCTGTTTTGTGGTAAAGGTGCTGCCGGCAAGACAACGCTGCTTCGGGCATTTATTGAAGAAATGCCGCTGTTTGAGCGTGTTTTGATCGCAGAAAGCGACGGCGAGCTGTATCCAGAAAAACCTTGCTGCTTGTTGCAACGCATCAAGAAGGATCACCAGGGTGGAAGGCCGGTCAGTCTGCAGGACCTGGTTCGCGATGGATTGACCATGTCACTGGACACTTATTGTGTTGGTGAGCTGGTCAGTGATGAGGCTATGGCTTTGCTTGGTGCTGCTTTTTCCGGTCATCGTTGCCTGGCGACCATTCACGCCGATGCGGCAGAAGATGTTCCAGATAGGATCCTGACGCTTGCCCGGGGTGCTTCCCGCGGCGAATCAGACCGGACTTTGCGGCGTATGATCGGGCGCTGCATGGATCTTGTCATATGCCTTCGCGATTTCCGCGTATCACAGATTGTGCAGATTCGAGGCTATCAAGAGGAAAGTGATCAATATGTCTTGGAAACCCTTTGGCCAGACGAAGAAAATCCGGCAACAGACGCTCCAGTTGGTTAGTGAACTGAATCGCTGGTGTCAGGTACGTGAAGACCTGCTGTTTGCCTTTCGCAAATGCATGGACCATGGCCTTGCAGAACCGCTCCGCGGTATTGTAGCCGATTTTCTAGCCAGGGTTCAAGGCGGAATGCCCTTGGCAAGAGCCCTGGATCTGATGCAACAAAGCAACCAGCAGGAGCACTTTCAGGATATGATGACCGCTATCCGATTTAACCTGCGCCATCGCGGAGACCTGCCGACTTTGCTGGATCATCTGGAGTGGCAGATGAACCGGGTGGAAGAAGAATACAGCCGACGTAAGCTGACCAGTATGAGAGAGCAACGCATGACGCTGACCATCCTCCTTCTTGTTCCAATGGGATGTCTGCTGCGGCTGGCTTTTCATCAGACAACCCGTGACATGCTGCTGAACAGTGTTGGCGGCCGTTTACTGTCCGGGCTGGCGATCATGGCCTATTTGCTGGCTGTTGCAGCCTTTTTCCTGATTCGGCGCAAAACTCAGCAGTAGTATGCCTTTTTAACCGGCATGACGGTACTTAACGCAGTATGAGGAGTGACGACATGACCCTTAGTCAATTACTGATAACCGGATCCTTGCTGCTGGCTGCAGCCGTTGGCATCTGTCTTTACCAGCTGCTGCCCTGGATCGTCTGCCGCTGCAACAGTCAGCTGCGCAAATTGAATCAACCGGGGTGTCTGAGTGCCTTCCGTTATGAGAACAATGCGAAGACACAGCATGCCGGCGACTGGCTTAAACGATACCGGCATAAAGTCAGGCATGCTGGGTATAGAAGCCATGCGGCCGTACGCCTGTGTTTGTTTCTGCAATATATTTTTCCTGTCCTGCTGGCTGTTTGTGTTTGGCTGGGCGGCGCTAAGGTCATACAGTCTGGTGCACTGGCCCTGCTGCTTTGCACATTGGTCGGCAGTATGCTGCAAAGACGCGTCCGGCAGAACAGAAAAGCCTTTGCCAGAAGCCTCTTTCGAATATACCGCTTTCTTAACATGCAGATCTCCAGCGGCATCCCTGTAAGTGATGCCCTCAAAGGTCTTCACGAAGCGGTGGGTGATCCGCAGGTGCAGCCGGTGTTCGTCCGTTTTTCTGCGCTGTACGAGATGACACTGAATTTCTCATGGGCCTACGCGGTGGTTGATGAGTCCTTCGCAGGCAGAGACAGCAGCCTGCTGGCTGCGCAGATCACACAAGCCCTGCGATCAGGAATCGCCGGCAAAGGGATGCAGCGGCTTGAATCGCTTTATTTTACCCGTGCTTTTGCTCTTTTACAGCAAGAAAGCCGCAATATAAGGGCTCAGCTGACCTGGGTGGTCGCAGCGGGTCTGGTGCCCTGCATCGTTCTCTTTCTGTATCCGATCCTGTACGGCGCATTGCAGGCTGTGCAGTCTATTTTCGGCTGACAGCGGCCATATGGCCGCGGGCAAATAAACGAAGGGAGGCATGAATATGCCAGGGAAAATCAAGAGTAGGTTGACTGGTAAGAAGGGAGGGCCCTTGTTGCTGCACCAGGAAAAAAACATCCGGCAGCAGCCAGGCCGTCTGATACGTTTCTATCGCAATCTGGGCAACCGCGGTTTTGGCCTAAATGAGGTGATCGGCATTGCTGCGGCGATCATCATTGCCGCGATTGTCGTTATCCCGGGATTGCAAACCTTTGCGCAGAGTGTCATCGACAATCTGGACACCTGGTGGGGCAATATGGCCGAGTCCATGTTTCCACAGCCCTGACCGTTGCCTGCAGCGGAACATCCTTTGCAGCTATTGAAAGCTTTCCGCCGCCTGTAGATCATCCGTCAGCCGGCTGGCATAATCCTGTTGGCTTGGCACCGCAGCTGCGGCCTGAACAAAGGCTGCTGAACAAGCAGGGAGTCTAACATGCTTGATAAAATGCTGGTTACCGTTTTCAGCGCGATTCTTGTCACGGTCATATGTATGCACTTGCTGTTATGCTGCCTGCCGCTGCTGCGTCGCATTGAGTTTGATGCGATCTGCCATACCTATGCCATGCTGATGGACCAGTCCGGCGGCCTGCCCGGAACAGCCGCCGATGAACTGGTTCAAAAGTTGCAGGAAAGGCATTTCAGCATCGTTCATGTTGTAGCGCCACAGCAGGCGGCCTACGGTGAAACCATGATTTTTTCCGTACGCGCCGCCTGCCGTTTCTGGCAGATGACGCCAGACATGGCGATGGAGGAATACGAAAGATGGTTTTGCTACGAGACAGGCATGGTTTGCCGTGTCCTGAAAAATTTCGGCGCGGTTCACTGAACACGCTGCTGATCATGGCGGGCGTCTGCCTATGCCTTGTTCTGCCACTAGGCCATTTTACAATTGAAAGGCTTTATGACTGGATGATGATACGGCGGGCTCATCAATATGTCCGCCAGGTGCTGCCCATAGTCTGCCAGGGCTTGAGCGAGCCTGATCTGGCTGCCGGGCAGGCCAAGATGAGGCCTATCACAACCAGACCTATGGTAACGGCTTTTTTCCAGGAGCACTGTCCCTCCATGCTTCAGGAGCATCTTTATCTGCGTCAGATCCGTTTCCTCACCAGGCCGCTGGAGGAAGCCAGCCAGCACTGGATGGCTGAACGACAGCCGCTTTATCAACCGCTCATTGTCTTGGAAGCAGAGCTTGTGTTGCCAGGAGGCCAGCAGGTGGCTGTTGTTCATGCTGTTGAGATTTTTCTGGACTGAGGCAGCGAAAACCAGGGTCACCGCACCGGGTCGTACGGCATAACCGCATTGCCGCACATCAGCAAGAAAGGTTTGAAATATGCGTCGCACAAAGCAGATTATTTTAACAATCGTCCTCACAGTCCTGCTGGTGTTCTTGTCCTGGTTTGCCGGCCAGACACGCGGCCGTGTGGCTCAGCAGCCTGTCGTCGTTGCCCGGCACGCGATCAAGGCAGGCACGATCCTGGAAAAGCAGATGTTGACGGTCAGACTGATGCCCGAACCTGTCGTGCAAGCGGATTGGATCAGGCAAATCGAAGCAATCAACGGTCTGCGTGTCCAGGTGGATCTGGCAGCAGGCGAGATTCTTCAAACCCATAAGGCAGCGCCTTTTTATCACGGTCAGCGCTATCCGGAAGCCGGTCCCGGCAGACGCTTGATGACCCTTGAGCTTGATGCAGCATCTGCGAACGGCTATTGGCTGTCTGAAGGCAACCTGGTCGATATATACCTGATTCCCCGATCTGGCTCATCGGGCAGCCTGTGTGTTCTGGAAAATATCAGGATCCTGAAAATTCTCGACAACTCGACCTCTGGAGGTTTCGCTTCTTCAGCTGCTGAACCGTTACTTTGCTTTGACGTGTCACGTCAAGAAGCGGAAAAGCTCGCTTTGGCAGAGAACGGCTATACCTTGAAGCTGGCTGTTGTAAACGAAGCGGAAAGTTTTGATGGCCGCTAGCCAGCCGGGCAGTCTGGTTAGCTTTTACAACATCTGTCATTTCTGCTATGATGTTGACGGGTGATGAAATGTTTGAAGATCTGCTGCCAGCAGTAGAAAGAAGTATCATGGATGCAGCCGGTTCAATACCGGTTGTTTTCAAAGGGATCGAACGCTCATTTGAACGTTCGGCAACCATGACGCCGCCCAGCCGGCATGATTACCATGAATTGACCTACATACGCAATGGCAAAGCTGAATTCCTTATCGAAGGACGCCGCATCCTGCTGGAAAAGGGCGCGACTTTGGTTATCCGGCCGCGTTCAGCGCACCGGATCCGCATTCAGGAAGGCGCCGCCGATATGATGGTGCTGTATTTTGGCTTTTCCCGGCCGATCAGCTCAGTGAAACAAACCCCCGCCACCCGGAGGGACGACACAGCAGACAGGGAACCGCCCGCCCAAAAAAGCACAGATATCGCGCCGCAGACGCTGGAACAGTTCATTAGTTTTGCCTATGGCGGCGATCCGGAAAGCACAGACAAAGCAGCAGATCCCTATCTGCTGTTGCGCGGGAAAAGCCGCCAGGATATAGCAGCCCTGATCGAGCGCATTCTTTGGGAAAGCAAAAAGGAAGCTTATGGCCGGGAGCTTATGATGCAGCTGCTGGCCGTGGAACTGCTTGTTGTCCTGGCCCGTGGTTTGCGCGAAGAATGGGAAGAAAGCCTGCGGGTGCGTACTGGAAAAGCGCGCGAGCTTGTGAAAATCGCCCGCGACTACATCGTGGAAAATCATGACCGCAACCTCTCAATTGCGGACGCAGCCGGTTATGTTTTTCTCAGTCAGGGCTATTTTACGCGGGCTTTTCGTGATGAGACCGGCATGAGCCCCATGACGTTCCTGATGCAGGTCCGTGTTGATCACGCCTGCCGTCTGCTGGAACAACAGGACATCAAAGTCAGCGGTATTGCGACCCAAGTTGGTTTTTCCAGCCCACAACGCTTCAACGCGGCCTTTCGCAAACATATGGGCATGACACCTATGCAGTACCGACGCCAGATCCTGCAGGATAAGAAAGGAAGTAACGGTGAATAATTCAAATATGCCTGAAGTGCCAAAGGATATTTCAGCTGCCGCAGGGGAAGATGCGGCGTGTTGCTCCGCCGGACAGCCCTATGTGGATATCGCTCGGATCAGTCGGGCTGTACGTGAAATCCTTCTGGCCATCGGAGAAAATCCTGATCGCGAAGGCCTGCGTGAAACACCAGATCGCGTGGCGCGCATGTATAACGAGCTGTTTTCCGGCCTGCATCTTGATGTGCACGACGTTATCAAAGTATTTCATGAAAAAGACCATGACGAGATGATCATGGTAGGGGATATTCCTTTCTATTCGATGTGCGAGCACCACCTTCTCCCTTTTGTGGGGAAGGCTCATGTTGTCTATATCCCCAGAGAAGGCCGCATCGTCGGCCTCAGTAAAATCGCCCGCATCGTCGATGTCATGTCCCGTAAACCACAGCTGCAGGAGCGGCTGACATCTCAGATCGCAGACACACTTGTAGAGGCAGTAAAGCCGATGGGCGTCGCGGTTATTGTAGAGGCCGAACATCTGTGCATGACCATGCGCGGTATCCGTAAGCCGGGCTCCCTGACGGTGACATCAGCCTTGCGAGGTTTGTGCAAGAGCGACGCCCGGTCGCGTGCTGAAGCCATGTCTTTGCTGAACAGAAGGCGCTGACATGCCCGATGACCACCCGCGCATGAGGAGGCCAGCCATGGACGCAGCCGGAGAAAAAACACGTTGGTTTCATTGCGGCCGTTATCGTTTACCGCTTGGTGAGAAGACCTACCTGATGGGGATCATCAATGTAACCCCAGATTCATTTTCGGACGGAGGCTGCTATCTGACATCGGACAGCGCTTTGCGACAAGCGGAGGCTCTTTTGCAGGCGGGGGCCGATTTGCTTGATATCGGTGGTGAGTCCTCGCGTCCCGGCAGTTCACCGGTTGATGAACAAGAAGAGTTGCGAAGGGTTATCCCGATTATCAAAAGCATAACCGGACGTTTCGCCTGTCCGGTCTCTGTGGACACCGTTAAACCGGCTGTGGCCCGGTCAGCCATAGAGGCTGGTGCCTGCATCATCAACGACATCAACGGTCTGCAGGCCGAGCCTAAGATGGCACAACTGGCCGCGGCTGCGGATGCCGGTGTTGTTATCATGCATAACGCCCGGTTGTACCGCCGGGATGAAAGCGCTGAGCAGGCAGATATCATCACAACCACTCGCGATTTTCTGGCGAATAGCCTGGACGTTGCCTGGCAGGCTGGTCTGCGTGCTGAGCAGCTTGCACTGGACCCCGGCATCGGGTTTGCTGTCAACACGGCTGAATCATTGTCCTTGATCCGCCACTTGTCCGCTTTGTCTGTTTTTGGTCTTCCCATTCTGATCGGACCATCAAGAAAACGCTTCATTGGCGATATCCTGCATGTTCCGGTTTCTGAACGCCTGATGGGTACCGCTGCCGCGGTAGCTGTCTCGATCGCCCATGGTGCGGACTTCGTACGTGTTCACGATGTGGCACAGATGGCTGCCATCGTCAAGATGTCAGATGCCATCTGCCGGGGAAGTCAGGAGGGATCGTCATGCCCAAAGATCTGACAGATCAGATCATTATGAAAGATCTGGTTTTCCATAGCCATGTCGGTGTGCACCCGCAGGAAAAAGCGGAAGGCCAGCGCTATGAATTGGATGTGGTTTTCCACTGCCGGCAACTGGAAGCGACCGGCAGTGATCTGCTGGCTCAAACCATCGACTACGGGCAGGCCTACCGCCTGATCAAACCGCTGGTAGAAGAAGCGACTTTTGATTTGATCGAGAAGCTGGCCGGCAGCGTCGCGGATTTGCTGCTAAGGCAATTCCCGCTTGCAGAAGCTGTCACGGTCACGGTACGCAAACCGCAGGCTCCTGTCCCGGGTACCTTTGCCTACATGGGCGTCCAGATCCACCGGACACGCGACCGATGAATAAAGCCCGCTTTTTCTGCCACAGCTTCCAGCGACCTGCGGTTGCCGCGTATTTGAGCCTTGGCTCAAACATGGGGGATCGCCAACGTTTTTTGTCGGTTGCGACCAGCCTGATCGCGGCCCATCCTGATATCGCCCTGGAATGTGTCTCTTCACTATATGAGACTGATCCGGTCGGATATGAGGCGCAAGCTGATTTTTACAACGCTGCGCTCCGGATAAGAACAACCTTGCCGCCCTGCACCCTGCTGCGTTTCTGCCAATCAGTGGAGCACCTGCTTGGACGCAGGCGGACACAGCGCTGGGGCCCCCGGACTCTGGATATCGACATCCTCTGTTACGGCCGGCTGACCCTGCAGACGAAGCACCTGACTTTGCCGCATCCCCGTATCGCTGAACGCGATTTTGTCCTGATTCCACTGCGGGAAATCATGACGGGCATCGGCCTTCCGACAGCATCAGTCCGCCTGGTCAAACGAGACTGGTACAAGTCGACTTGTCTTGGCGAGGAAAAGGCGATAAAATAATAACACAACTTTCCCACCCCGCACAGCGGGTAGACTTTTCAGGCCTGCTGTTTGACAGGCTGAGGAGCTTGCTCCACGGTCAAACAGCCTGCGCAGCAGGAGTAAGCGCCGATAAGTCTGTGGGAAAGTTGTGTAATAAGACGTGTTCATCCCGTTTTGAGGGCACATCAATCGTCGGCAGCGATCCGGCGAGGAGGATAAAAGATGAGTGATTCTGGCAATCGTGCAACAGGCAACAGCGGACCGGCCAAATCCGGCGGTTCAAACCGGCGTAAACGCAATTATCGGCACTTTGGGCCGCAAGGCTCAACGACCGACGCGTCAGCATCTCGGGAAACGGTTCGTACAGGACCAGTCGAACAGAAGCGGGAAACAGGCAGCGATCGCAGCAGCCAGCAGGAAAGCAGAAACCCCACGCAGGTTAAACCGTCAGGCAATGCGCAAAGTGGAGACCAGGCAAAACGTTCCGTAAGCCGCAGTAGAAACCGGAACAACCGGAATGTGCAAAACCGTCCGCAAACCAGCAGTGCCGCCCCTGCCGTGCAGCCTAAACCGAAAACGGACAACGCTGAACCGGCTCAGCAGAATAAAAACCAGAAGAAGGTGAAAGCAAACCAGCCAACGCGTCCCGAACGCAGCAATCCGTTAACCAGACAGAAGCGGGTGGTTCGCTGGGATAAGAAAATTAGCGCTGAAGAGACTTACGAAGACATTAGAAGTGATATTGAGCGTATAGAGAAGGAAATATGGTTGGAGATAGCTGGATTGCATACCATTACACTGGATTATTGATCAATGAGGAAAAGCCGGCCAATGCCGGCTTTCCTGCATTGTGAGCACAATAAAATGAGCGACAGGCAAAACTTCAATCACAGTAGCGGTCTGCCCAATGACAGGTCGGAACAACTGAAAACCGGACTGGATGGCAGTCCGCTGCTTAAAATGCTGTTAGCCCGTACGCAAACTGGCCGCGACTGCTGGCATATGCCCGGACACGATGGCGGTGCAGCCTGGCCGGCATGGTTTGCCCGTTCTCTGGCGCAGCTTGATGTGACGGAACTGCCGGATACGGATGACATAAATCATCCAACCGGTCCGGCGGAACAGGCCATGGTGCTGGCCGCCCAGGCTAACGGTGCGGCTTTTACCAGGTTTTTCACAAGCGGAGCGACAACTGCTTTGTACACCATGCTGGCGCTGGCCTCAGGCCCGGGAGATGCCCTGTTGGTTAGCAGATCCTGCCATCGATCTGTCTTAAATGCGGCAGCGCTGCTGGATTTGACCTTGATGCCTCTGTGCCAGACCGGATATCCCTGGCCTGACAACAAAAGTGGAGAGCCCAGGCTTTCCCTTTTTCCCCAAGCAACACTGGCAGATGTTATCCAGGCAGTTGGCGATCACCCACGCTGCCGGGCCGTGCTGCTGACCAGCCCAGATTATTATGGCTGCTGCGCCGATCTGTCTGCAATTGCCCGGTTTTTGCATCGTCAGGGCATACTGCTGCTTGTTGATGAGGCACATGGTGCTCATTTTCCCTACGACAGGAACGGCCGTCTGCCACAATCCGCGATGGCTTCCGGCGCAGATGCCTGCGTGCAAAGCGGCCATAAGACGCTACCCGTCCTGACGGGTGGGGCTATGCTGCATATCGGCTATGAAGCATTTCGTTCCGGTATCCTGACGAGCGATGAGCTGGACCGGCTTTTGCCAGCTTTTCAGACGTCAAGCCCGTCTTTTCCCATAGCTGCGAGCCTTGATTATGCCCGCACACTGATGGAAGAGCAGGGAGACCAGCAGATCAGCGTCGCTCTGACCCGTTTGCAACAGTTCAAGGTGAATCTGCCAGACTGGCTGACCTGTCAGCCCCTCACCCTGGATGGAGATGCCACTGGCGGAAATGGCTTGACACGGGATCCTCTGCGGCTGGTATTGACCAGCCGCAGCAGTGATGATGCCGCGTGTGTGAGCCGGCTTGCACAAGGTCTGGCTGAGAACGGTATTGATATCGAGTTCGCCGATCTGACCCGCCTGGTCTTGATACCCTCGCTCTGGCAGAAAGAAACGGCCTGGCAAAAATTGAGCGTTTGTCTCGAAAACCTGAGCCGTCAGAAGACTGAACCGGACCTGTCCGTGATCTTGAAAAGCAGGCAACTACTGGAACTGGAGGCCGTCTGGCGCTCAGATTTACCGCAGCCGGAACAAGTTCTGACGCTTCGCGAAGCACTTCTGTCGAAACGGGCCCGGCAGCAGATCCCGCTGGCCAGGGCGGCAGGATGCATTGTCAGTCAGTCTCTTGTGCCTTATCCGCCGGGTATTGCTTTGGTCAGGCCAGGAGAAAGGCTGGATCAGAAGATGGTTGATTTTATTTGCCTGTTATTGGAAAATAACATCAATATGAATGGAGTGGTATCAGGGAAGGTGCAAGTCTTCGCCTAAGCCAATTCCCTCAGGAGCTGAAATGCTGTATAATAAAGATAAGCTGACAGACAGACAGCAAAACCTGCCGTCAAACACGGGCCGCCTTATCACTTTTGAAGGGATCGACGGCTCAGGAAAAACAACACAGATTGAGCTTCTGTCCGCCAGGCTGGCGGCAGAGGGGATCCCAGTTCTGCTCCTGCGTGAGCCGGGTGGAACTCAGATCGGTGAAGCGATCCGCGGAATTCTGCTGGACAAGGCGCACACCTCAATGTGTATCGAGACAGAACTGCTGCTGTTTGCCGCAGCCAGGGCACAGCTGGTGCGCGAGGTAATCGTGCCGGAGCTGGACGCCGGGAAATGGGTGATCTGTGATCGGTTTTACGACTCGACGATTGCCTATCAGGGATATGGCCGGCAGATCGACCCAACTGTCATTCGTTCCCTGAATCAGCTGGCCGTTGCGCGCTGCAGGCCGGACATAACATTTTTACTGGATTTGCCTGTTGATTGCGCGCTAACGCGTCTAGCAGGACGCAACAGGTTGAAGGACCGTCTTGATAATGAAAGCGTTTCGTTTATGCAGCGGACACGGGAGGGTTATTGTCAGCTGGCAAAAGATGAGCCGGACCGGATCGTTATCATGAACGCCACAGAACCGGAAGAACAGCTTGCAGAACATATTTACCACACGATTAGGGAGGGCCTTGCCACATGAAACTGATATTCGCGATTGTCCATGATGAAGACAGCCCCCGTCTGATGGCTGAGTTGAACAAGGCCGGTTTTCGGGTCACCAAACTCAATTCTACCGGTGGTTTTCTCCGGTCAGGTAATACGACCCTTATGATCGTTGTCGATGATGACCAGCTGGACGAGGTACTGGCAATTATCCGCAAGTACTCCAGCAGCAGACAGGCAGCCATCAATACCAATGTGACACCGTCGTCGATGGGTGGTTCCTACATACCATATCCTGTTGAAGTTATGGTGGGAGGCGCGACAGTGTTCGTCCTTAATGTTGAACACTTTGAGAAAATGTAACATGACATTTGCCTCGATCATTGGTCAGCAAGACATCAAGCACCGCCTCGGACATGCCCTGTCAGGCAATCCGGGGCATGCTTTTCTGTTCCTGGGAGCCAGGGGCACCGGCCGCTCGCATATTGCCTGGCGTTTTGCTGCTGCGTTGCTCTGCCAGCAGCCAGATAAAAATGGTGCCTGCGGTCAATGCCGCTCATGCCGCTATATGCAGCAGGGCGTGCATCCGGACTATCGGGTGTTGCGTGCCCGGGAAAAGGAAAAACTGATTCCCGTGGAACTGGTCAGGCGCAGTGTCAGTGCAGATGTCTATTTGCGGTCACAAATCAGCCAGAGAAAAGTCTACCTGATCGCGCTGGACGACCTGAACGAGCAGGGGCAGAACGCGCTGCTCAAATCACTGGAAGAACCACCTCCGTTTGTTGTTTTCCTTTTGACAGCATCGGCGGCCGACCGCCTGCTCCCCACGTTGCTCTCACGAGCAGTGGTGATGCAGATAGGCCGGTACACACCGGCAGAAATTATGGAGATTCTGCATGAACGTCAGCTGGACAAGCAAGAATCGGCTGCGTTTTTCAGCAGATTCAGCCATGGTGTGCCGGGCGTAGCCATAGAGCTGGCCGAAAGCGACTGGTTCCATGAGCTGCGTACGGACACTTTTCGCTTTTTCGAACAGCTGTCTCGTGAAAGCCGTGCATCACTGCTGACAACCGGATTCGCTTTTCTGGACCAGAACCGCCCGGTCCTGGATGATATCCTGCAAATTCTGGGAAGCATGATTCGGGACCTGATGATGCTGGCCGGCCGTTTTACGGCATCGCAGCTGATCAATGAAGATTATGCTGATTTATTGCGCAAGGCAGCAGATCAGCTGAGTAACAACAAGGAAAGGGACTGGCGCGAGCGCCTGAGCACGGCCTATCAGGCCATTATCTCAGCACGACGTGCGCTGTCCCTCAATGGCAGCTTTGAAGTGCTTGCCTGCAATCTTATACTTGCCCTGCGAAAGGAGCTAATTTATGCCTAAAGTTGTCGGCATCCGTTTTCACGGAGCCGGAAAAGCATATCATTTTGATCCCGGTGAAAACACCTTGCATAGAGGTGATGCCGTGATCGTGGAAACATCCCAGGGGACAGAACTGGGTATCGTGGCTGAGGAAGTGATCGAGATCCCAGAGGAAAAGGTGGTTGCTCCCCTGAAACCAATTTTACGTGTTGCAGATGATGCAGATCTTGCCCAATATGAGGAAAACCGGCAAAAAGAAAAAGAAGCATTCCGCATCTGCCAGGATAAGATTGATAAACGCGGTCTGGACATGCGGCTGGTTGATGTCGAGCATATGTTTGACGGCCGTAAGATCATCTTCTATTTTACGGCTGACGGCCGTGTCGATTTCCGCGAACTGGTCAAGGACCTGGCCTCTGTATTCCATACCCGTATCGAACTGCGTCAGATTGGCGTGCGCGATGAAGCCAGAATGGTGGGTGGCCTGGGTATCTGCGGGCGCGAGCTTTGCTGCTGCTCATACCTGACTGATTTTGTGCCGGTTTCCATCAAAATGGCAAAAGTTCAAAATTTGTCTATGAACCCGGCAAAAATATCCGGAAGTTGCGGCCGCCTGATGTGCTGCCTGAAATATGAGCAAGCCGCCTATGAAGATGCCGGCAGTCGCATGCCGCGCCAGGGTTCTGTCGTGATGACCGCCGAAGGGCAGGGTATTATCGAACAGGTAAGCCTGCTCAAGGAGACGGTAACCGTGCGTCTTGACCGCGGAGGAGAGGCGGATCTGATCACGTTGCCTTATGTTGATGTAACTTTGCTGGGTGGCCGGTCTTTCAAAAGATGCGCAGCAGGTGCCTGCTGTGATGAGGCAACCCGGCCAGGAAAAGCAGATGTGGCCACTCAGCAGCCGCGTACGGCACCGGAACAGGCAGCAGCTGCCACCAATGAACAAGACACTTCGCCAGAACAGGCTCAGGATACCGCAAAACAGGCACCTGCCGGAAAAAGCAAGAAAAAACGCTCCGGGCGCAGACGTTCGGGCAGTCGAGGTAAAGGCCGTCCGGCAGTTCAGAAACGCGATCCGGGTAACGAAAGCACCCCCAAAACCTATCCGGATCGTCCGGTGGAAAGATCATAACAGCTGTCTTTTTATCTATTCAGATGACTTGCCCATCTGGTTCTGAGGTGATAGAATAGGCAAGAATGGGAGGTGACCCTATGGCATATATTATTACTGATGCATGTATTTCCTGCGGAGCTTGTGAAAGCGAATGCCCGACCGGAGCAATTTCCGCCGGTGATAC
>JAAYLM010000393.1 GCA_012521915.1 Oscillospiraceae bacterium
CTTTTCAGTCATGGTCGTTTTTCCGGCATCCGGATGTGATATGATGGCAAATGTTCTGCGTCGCTTTACTTCCGACGTCAGGCTTTCAGGCATGTGGAGACCTCCCGTTTGGCTAAAAACAGCGTTGACAGTATAGCAGGTTTCATCTTGTCGCGCAACGAGAAAAGCCGCGTGCTGTACGCGGCCTCTCGCAGGTTGATGGCATTGAATAAATTTGGGTGGATCAAGTCAAGCGATGCGATTTGCAGCAGCAAATCAGCGATTGCGCCCTGATTTCAGTTTTCCTGGATTCCAGGTATCCGCGGCAGGTTGGCAAAACCTTTTGCCAGATCGGTGTCGTCCGGGATGTAGTCGACCATCTCACCAGCCTGGTACTGAGCATAGGCGCTCAAGTCAAAATAGCCTGTACCGGACAAGTTGAAAAGTATGGTCTTCGCTTCGCCGCTTTCCTTGCATTTAATGGCCTCATCGATAGCCGTGCGAATCGCATGAGCCGATTCCGGTGCCGGCAGAATTGTTTCAGTTTTGGCAAAGAGGGTCGCCGCTTCAAAAACTTCGGTCTGACGGACGGCTCTGGCTTCGTTCAGGTAGCCATCGTGGTAGAGTTTGCTGAGAATCGGTGACATGCCATGATAACGCAGGCCGCCGGCATGGATCGCTGAAGGCTTGAAATCAGAACCCAGGGTGTACATGCGTGCCAGCGGCGTGATTCGTCCGGTGTCACAGAAGTCATAGGCATAGCGGCCACGTGTCAGGCTCGGACAGGAAGCAGGCTCAACCGCGATGAAATGCGGGTTGGCCTTGCCCTGGATCTTATCACCCATGAATGCGCACATAATCCCGCCCAGATTTGATCCGCCGCCAGCACAGCCGATCACAATATCCGGATATTCGTCAATTTTTTCCATGGCAAGTTTACTTTCCAGGCCGATGACTGACTGGTGCAGCAACACCTGGTTAAGCACAGAACCAAGCACATAACGCGTGTTTTCAGTGGAAAGCGCGCGTTCAATCGCTTCGGATATCGCGGTGCCCAGGCTGCCGCTCGATTCAGGGTCGGCAGCCAGCATCTGGCGGCCGATGGCTGTCTGGTCACTGGGACTGGGGATGATACTGGCGCCGAAGGTCTCCATGACTGCTTTGCGGTATGGTTTCTGCTGGTAGGAGACCTTGACCATGAACACCGTCAGATCCAGTCCAAAGTGGGCGCAGGCCATGGCTAGTGCCGTGCCCCACTGGCCGGCGCCGGTTTCCGTGGTCAAGCCTGTCATGCCTTGCTTCTTGGCATAGTAAGCCTGGGCAATCGATGTGTTCAGCTTATGGCTGCCGGAGGTGTTGTTGCCTTCGAATTTGTAATAGATACGCGCCGGCGTATCCAGGGCCTTCTCCAGCTCGTAGGCGCGGATCAGGGGAGAGGGACGGTAGATCTTGTAGAAGTTGACAATTTCCTCGGGGATGTCTATGAAACGGTGCTGTGTGTCCATTTCCTGATAGCATAGTTCCTGACAGAAAACCGGAAGCAGGTCTGCTAACTGAAC
>JAAYLM010000394.1 GCA_012521915.1 Oscillospiraceae bacterium
GAGCAAATTCCGCCGGTGATACACAGTACAACATCGATCCTGAAGTTTGCATCGATTGTGGCGCCTGTGAAGCCGTTTGCCCGGTGCAGGCAATCAAGCCCAACTGATATAACGACAGGCTATCAAACGGGAGAGGATGTTTCTTGACAGAACATCCTCTTTTCTGATGAAGCGGAAAAACGCAGGCGAACACAGGCCGATAAGGCGAAGGCAGGTGATCAGATGGCAGCAGATGAAAAAAAGCAGGTTGATGTGCCTGTTGCTGATCCAGACACTCAGGCAAATATGATGAGACCGGGCGTCCTCTATCTGGTTGGAACACCGATCGGAAACCTGCAGGATTTATCCGCACGGGTTATAGCCACCCTGGCAGAAGCTGACTGGATCGCTGCTGAAGACACCCGCAGGACACTTAAGCTACTGACATATCTCGGCCTGAAAAAACATCTGGTCAGCTACCATCAGCATAACCACCGCCAGCGTGTCGTCCAGTTGCTGGAAAAACTCCAGTTGGGCGGAAAAGTCGCTCTGGTGAGTGATGCCGGCATGCCCGCTATTTCCGACCCCGGAGCTGAGCTGGTCAGCGCCTGCCTGACTGCGGGGATAGCCGTTACGGTTGTACCAGGCCCTACCGCGGCTATTACAGCTCTGGCTGCATCCGGGTTGTCGACCGAACGGTTCACCTTTGAAGGGTTCCTGCCAACAGCAGGGAAAGCAAGAAAACTGCGGCTTCTGGAACTGGTTACAGAACGACGAACCATGGTCATCTATGAAGCTCCCCATCGTCTGCAGAAGACTTTGCTTCATCTTGACCAGGCAGGACTGGGCGTGCGACGTTTGACCATTGCCCGCGAACTAACCAAAAAGTTTGAATCTTACCAATTAACCACGGTTACTGAGGCCGTAGAACAAGCAGAACAACAAGAAACCCGCGGTGAATTTGTCCTGGTTCTGGAAGGTCTTGACGCAATTACGCAAAGACTTTCAATGGACAAATCGGCGGAAACGTTGCCCGGTCCGGACCAGCATGGTATCACAGGGTTGCATCAGCAGGCAGCAGATACAGGTGAAGCTGCTGAAAATAAGCGGCAAGCTGATTTGAAGCGGCTTAATCAACTGCTGGATCAGGGGATGTCGCTCAGAGACGCGGTCAGGCAGCTGGCCAAAGACAGCGATCTCAGCCGCAATGACTGGTATTCGTTGGCTCTGACACGCGACCAGGAAGAAAAAATTAAATACTAAGGCCATTGCCGCCCCGCTTAGGTGGCAGATATACGATCGTCAGTACCGGTCAAGGTTGGCGAGTCCGTGATAGACTGATATAATGGCGGATGAACCTGATTTCCTGTCGGATTCAGCCTGTGGAGCGGTTCAGGAGGGAAAGATCATGAAACCAACCTATTACATCACGACACCCATCTATTATCCCAGTGACAAACTGCATATCGGTCACTCGTATACAACGGTGGCAGCTGACGCCATGGCGCGTTATAAGCGTTTGCGTGGCTATGACGTGATGTTTCTCACAGGTACTGACGAACACGGCCAGAAGATTCAGCGTAAAGCTGAAGAGAATGGTGTGTCTCCGCAAGCCTATGTTGACAATATCGTCAACGGCATCAAGGATCTCTGGCAGCTGCTTGATATTTCCTATGACCGGTTCATAAGGACGACCGACGCAAAACATGAGGCGGCAATCCAGTATATTTTTAAAAAACTGTATGACAAAGGTGACATTTACAAAAGTGAGTATGAGGGTTGGTACTGCACCCCCTGTGAATCTTTTTGGACTGAAACGCAGCTTGTCGAGCAAAAATGCCCCGACTGCGGACGTCCGGTAGAGAAAACGCGTGAAGAAAGCTATTTTTTTCGCTTGTCCCGTTACCAGCAGCGGTTGATCGACTTGTTTGAGCAAAACCCTGATTTTATCCAGCCGGCCAGCCGGGCAAATGAGATGCTCAACAACTTTCTGCGTCCTGGTCTGGAAGATCTTTGTGTTTCACGAACAACCTTCAACTGGGGGGTGACGGTTCCCTTTGACACAAAACACGTGGTTTATGTCTGGATAGACGCTTTGTCAAATTATATTACAGCTTTGGGCTATCCTGACCAGGACGGAGCGCTGCGCCGCTACTGGCCGGCAGATGTCCACCTGGTCGGCAAGGAGATTGTCCGTTTTCACACCATCATCTGGCCGGCCATGCTGATGGCGCTTGACCTGCCCCTGCCCCGACAGGTGTTTGGTCACGGCTGGCTGCTCTTCAAAGAAGGAAAAATGTCCAAATCAAGAGGCAATGTCATTGACCCGGTTGTTCTCTGCCGGGAATTTGGCGTGGACGCTATCCGCTATTTCCTGCTCCGTGAAGTTCCTTTTGGTTCAGACGGCAATTTTTCCAACGAGGCACTGATCGGCCGGATCAATTCTGATCTGGCCAATGACCTGGGCAACCTGGTCAGCAGAACTGCGGCTATGATTGACCGCTATTTTCCGGAAGGCCTGCCTCAGGACCGCCAGACAGAAGACCTGGATCATGAGCTGATCGACGACTGTCTTGCACTTCAGGGTAAAGTGCAGGAGAACATGGAACAGCTGCAGTTCAGCCAGGCTTTAAGCGAAATATGGAAGGTTATAGGCCGTAACAATAAATATATTGATGAAACGACCCCGTGGATCCTGGCCAAATCACCACAGCAATCGCCTCGCCTGGCGACCGTGCTTTTTCACCTTGCTGAAGCCATACGGATTATATCGGTGCTGCTACAGCCGTTTATGCCCTCCACACCGGAAAAAATCTGGCAGACCTTCGGTATTGTGGACCCCATCTTGAAAACCTGGGCTTCCTGTGAAACTTTTGGACTGTTCCAGTCGGTCGGTATGAATAAAGCGCAACCCCTTTTCCCCCGCCTGGAAATGGACAAAGCACTGGCAGCACTGGACCGGCTGCTAGCGGGTGAATCCTCAGCCCCGAAGGAGACGGGCGTCACAGCTGAAGAAAAACCGAAAACGAAAATGGCACAACCACGGACGGCCGGGCAGGTCGCGGCTCCGGAAGGACTGGCTTTTATCGAATTTTCTGATTTTCAGAAAGTGGATATCAAGGTTGGCCAAATTCTCAGCTGCAAGCCAGTGGAAGGTTCCGACAAGCTGCTTTGTTCGCAGGTCAACATGGGTGACCATGTCCGCCAGATTGTCTCTGGTATCGCCGGTTCCTACCAGCCGGAAGATCTTATCGGCAAACAGGTCATCGTTGTGGCAAACCTCAAACCAAGGAAAATCAGGGGCTCGTTATCAGAAGGTATGCTGTTGTGCGCGACAACCGCTTCCGGCTACCGGATCCTGACTGTCGAACAAGTGGTTGAACCAGGCGCTGAGGTCAGTTGAAAGATGATCATAGCAGAGTGCGGGAGCATGGAACAGATGCGTGAGAAGCCGGAAGAACCGGTTTGGTTCGACACACATGCCCATCTGCAGTCTGATGATTTTGACCAGGACAGGCAAGCTGTTCTACAGCGGGCGCAACAACAGTGTGTGCGGCAGATCCTGCTGCCCGCATCCAATTATGCAGATGCCCTGCGGGCTGTCGAAATAGCTGAACAGCAGCCAGGCTTATGCTGCGCGGTGGGCTGCCATCCCCATGAAGCCAATCATTTTTCTGAGCAGACGATGGCTGAATGGCTTGACCTGGTGCAGCAGAAGCGACAGGCTCCGATTGTGGCCATAGGTGAGATCGGCCTTGATTACCATTATGATTTCTCTCCGAGGCTTGTCCAGCAACGCGTCTTCCGCAGTCAGCTTGAGCTGGCTTCTACGTTGGACCTGCCAGTCATCATCCATGAACGCGAGGCGACGGAGGACTGCCTGAACTTACTTGAGAAAGCAGCCCGTGATGGCCTCTTAAGGTCGCTTCCGGGTGTTTTCCACTGTTTTTCCGGTAGTGTGGAAACTGGCAGACGCGTTCGCGACCTGGGCTTCTACCTGGGTTTCGACGGGCCGGTCACGTTCAAGAACGCCAGAAAATCACTGGCTGTCATTGCTGAGTGCCCCACGGACTGTTTGTTGCTCGAAACGGACAGCCCCTATCTGACGCCTGTGCCGTATCGCGGTAAACGCAATGAACCATCCTATCTGCCTCTGATCGGTGAAAAAGTAGCCGTAATCTGGCAGTTGAGTGTTGCTGAAACAGCTGCTTCGACTACGGCTAATGCCCGGTGGCTCTATGGCGTATCGCGGGCAAATGACCCTGGAAGCCATCACAGCACCGGCTGCTATGCAAGGCTATAAAGGTTGTTGACAAGTTTGCGGCTTTCGATTATACTTTCACTTGCGCTCTCACAAGCGCATTTGCACCGGGAACTTAGCTCAGCTGGGAGAGCACCTGCATTACAAGCAGTGGGTCACATGTTCGAGCCCTGTAGTTCCCACCATCAACTCACATACGGCGCA
>JAAYLM010000395.1 GCA_012521915.1 Oscillospiraceae bacterium
ACACCAATTATTGCTACAAGGCAAAAACACAAAGCCCGAAAGCGGCTTAAATCAAGCACTTTCGGGCAAACAAAAAACCACCTGCTGACAAAATTCCTTTTATCAATAGATGGTATTTGATTTGGTGGAGCATAGGGGATTCGAACCCCTGACCCCCACACTGCCAGTGTGATGCGCTCCCAACTGCGCTAATGCCCCATTTCCGCTTTCATGGACATATTCGCGGCGTGAGTGATTATAGTATAGCTGCCTCAGGTTTGTCAAGCTATCTTTTGAGCATTTGCGCTGCTTCGCAAACACGAAGCGGCGAAGATGATCAACCGAAAAGGTTCGCTTTGACGCCTTTTACAGACATTTTTACGGAAAAGAGGCTGCCGGCAAGGATATCTTTTGCATCGCCCAGGCGACCGACACAGGCAGATGTGATGTATAGTGTTCCCAGGTCACTTCCGCCGAAAGTCGTGCAGGAGGTCTGCAAGGCCGGTGTTTTAATTTCGCCCACGGCTTTGTGCGTGTTCGGATCGATGATGCTCACTTTGTTTGAACCCCAGAGCGCCACATAGAGGTTGCCATGCTCATCAATACACATGCCGTCTGGGCGTTCGTCTGAATAATCGTACACCGTTCTCCTGTTTGAGACAGTGCCTCGTTTTACATCGAAATCGAAAGCGTCGGTCCGCTGGTCATGGGTGTCGTTATAATAGAGTGTCTTTGCATCTGACGACCAGTCCAGGCCATTAGAGGTGGAAACACCACCGAACAGCCGGGTCAGCGTTCTGTCTGGATCCAGCCGGTAGAACGCGCCTTCTCCTGTCTGGCTCATCGTACCGGCATAGAATCTGCCATCCGGGCCGACTTTTCCATCATTGAAGCGGAAGCCTTCTATGGGACATGGATCATGGGCCAGGATGAATTCATTCTGGCTGAGGAAATAGATACCGTCTTCCAGGGCGGCGAGCATCCTGCCGTCTTTACATAAACCGATTGTGCCGACCCGCTGTGGCGTGGGCAGCACCCACTCCTGACCGCCCACAGGATCGTACTTCCTGATGCTCTGTCCTTCAATATCAACAAAATACAGCACGTTCTCGCGATCGTCCCATAACGGACCTTCGCCCAGAAGCGCTTTGGCAGTTTTTTCAATAGTAAGCTGGAAATTCACAGGTACACCTTCTTTCCTTGTTGCTAAACAGCAGGTTTGTGGCACGTCCGGCATGACTGGTTACGGTCAGCCGGGATGGCATCCATCTGGATTGTGCCTTCCAGTTACAAGTATACGCTGTTTCAACATTGATTTCGCGCAACATTCACATCCGATCCGTTTTCACCTGTTTTGGAGAGGCGATGGCTGGTTCGGCTTAATCGGCCACATGCACAGCAGGGGTCATGCTATAATGAAAACAGATTGTTCATGAACTTCAGACGAGCGGAAGTACGGGCGTAAAGAGGTGTCCTGATGTCTATCCTGCAGTGTAATCTTTCAATCCTTTCACCGGAGGAAGTCGAAAAAATCCATGAGTCATCCATAAAAATACTGACAGAGATCGGCATGCGCATCGAACATAAGCGCATGCTTTCTTGCCTGGCGTCACTGGGCGCTGATGTGAATGACAACACCATGGTTGTCAAGTTTCCGCGCAAGTTGGTCGAACAATGCATGAAACGTCAAGTTGCTCGAGCGAATACTCGCGAAGGCGGGGCGGAACACTGGGCAGATCCACTGACACTGAACACGTACAAGCGCGTAGATGCGCCCATGTCACTCAATACGCACATGTTCAGCGTCAACGTCAGTGATGCTGAAACAGAAGTAATCAGACCCGCGACGTTGCAGGATTATGAGCAATCCGTAATCGTGGCTAACGAATTGGCAAACCTGCTAGAATATGGACCGCTGGTGATTCCGGGTGATGTGCCCCAGGCTGTCAACGATGCCTATATGTGGGCGACGGCTTTAAAGCGCTCTGAGAAATGGGTGTCCGGAGAACTGTTCAACATGCGTGCCATCCCCTATATCAAGGAAATGTGTATTGTGGCGGCGGGCGATGAAAAAAGGTTTCTGGAAAGTGAGCAGATCGTCTATTCCTGCTTGCTGGAAGGGGCACTCACCGCTTCACATTATTCGCTTGAAATGGCCTTTCGTGTCCACGACCTGGGTATGTCTGTGCGTTTCGGGGTTCCCATGGGCATTGCCGGATTCAGCAGTCCCATCACACTGGCTGGAGCCCTGACTGCCACCAACGCTGAAGGACTGGGCAGTTTTGTCATGGCTGAAGCTGTGGGCGGCAAATGCTACGGTGCACTGGGCGGTGCGGTTAACTACAATCCAGCCAATGGTGTTACGCTCTATGCCAGCCCCGAAAAGAACCTGCTTTGTTTCGCGTTGCGCGATATCGCACGTTTTTATGGCTTTAAGAACTGGAAGCACTACGGTGGACATGCAAATGCTTCAGACGCCTGTTGTCCGGGGATACAGGCCGGTATCGAGAAAGGTTTTTCTTCAATGCTTTCCATACTGGCGGATGCCATGTACATCCACTGCGGCATGCTTTCTCCGGAAGCGGCCAGCATCCCGGTGATGATTATTGATGATGAGATCTGCGGGTATATGAACCGAATCAAAGCAGGTATTGATGTGACTGATGAAAAAATCGCTTTTGATATCATCGCGAAAGCCGGCATCCATGGCAATTACATCAATCCGGACGAAGACGCAGTGCTGGAGCATTCAGTCCGTTTCATCCGGGAAGAGCACTACATACCAAGCATTTCTGTACGGGAGCGGCCACAGGCCTGGCAGCGTGATCGCCGGGACATGCTGAGCCTGGCAAAAGAAAAAGTGAAGCGGATCCTGGCAGAAAAAGATCCGCATCCGCTCAGTGATGAAAAAGAAAAAGAAATCGACCGGATTCTGGCAAAATGTGTCGCAGACAGTTTTATAGCGTGAAGAAAATGTGAGGAGCGCAATGAAATGTTGAAAAAGATCGTCATTATCGGTGCCGGCAGTGCGATGTTTACACAAGGCTTGGTTATCGACTTGTTGAAGAATCCATGTGGTTTTCAATGGCACCTTTG
>JAAYLM010000052.1 GCA_012521915.1 Oscillospiraceae bacterium
AATATAAAGGCCGACGGGTATCGCCCGATTAACGTGATCTCGGACGGGTCAGTGGCGGAGTTTAATAAAGGTGCCGGCGGCGATTATCTCTATTTGTGGTATAAGTGACGCTTAACGTGGCTCAAGGCTCATGTTTATGGCTGCCAGATCACCCTGGCCAACAGCAGATCACCGATGTATTGATTATAGTTGATCGTCGGGCTGTCAACGTAAAAGCGGTCACCTGGCTGAACGCCGGAAAACATGCCCTCAAGCCAGTCGCCTGTGATCACCCAGGACTCATCAGCTGTCACGTCGGCTATGGCGAAATTTCCCATCCGTGCTCTTTGCTCTGGGATCAGGATCCGTTCGCTGTCGCGGATAACGCAAAGGCGTTCCTGGTCGACTTCTGCAACGAAAAGCGGAGCACGGCTGCGGAAAACGCCATGATTCAATTCACTTTTCCGGTTGTATACGAGGAAAAGTCTGTTATCATGTTTCAGCCAGTGTTGTTGGGTGTTGTAATTGCCCAAGGTCTCGCCGTCATCAAACAGCCAGGGCTGCAGAGGCTGAAACTCCAGCCCGTCGTCACTGCGTGCCACATAGCCGCGGGCATCGTGGCGTACCGTGAGAAAAAACTGTCCATTGCAGCAGATCAGCGATGGTTCGGCCAGACCGCGCTTTTCTTCGATGACGTGGACGCTCCCATGCTCCAGGAAACGAAGCTCTCCATCCCTGAATTCCAGCCGCAGGACCGTAACGCATACATGTTCCGGAGCACTGGTTTTTGCAGGTCCTTTGTAGTAGTAGCCTGGAACCAGGATCGTTCCATCCGGGCACTCATGCTTTTGTCCGGCATAATACAGCCCCAGACTGAGATTTTCGGGCAGTGACAGGCGCTGCCAGGGCAGGAAGTCCTGTTGCTGTTCACGCCATAATGAATAAACAGCACTTGGGTCCCGGCCGGGCAGCCGGACGTGATGCTCATTTTTCTGACCGGAATCCTTTCCTTCATCAACGACAAAATGCGTATTGCCCAGCGCCAGCAGCTGTTGTGATTTTGTGTGGTAGAAAGGCACAAACCAGGGTTCTTCAAACACATGGTCCGCCAAAGGCACTTTATGCCAGTTGCGGCTTAAAGCTGCCGGTGTCCATGTTTTGCCCAAATCACGGGTTCGCAGGAAAAATAGTGGTCCGACATCATTACCGGTCAAAAGTTTGGCGACAACAAAGACCTCCGGGCAGACAACGCCAGGCACAGGGACAACAGCGATCCCGGGTTCAAACCAGGCCCGGTTGTCCCGTCGACCCGGCAGGATGACTTCGTTCTCAATCTTGGCAATCGCGACGCTCATGGTTTGCCTCCCCTTCTGGCATATGAACCGTGAAACCGCTCACGGCTTTTTTGCTGTTGCATCCAGTGTAGTTTTAAGTTATTCAAAGCGCAAGATTTTGTAGAGGTGTATCTTGTATCAATGCCGAGTCAGAAAAAAATTCTAACGCTGTAAACAGACAGGACGCTTTTTCCGGGTGATACCGGATCTCACCATTTTTTTACCGCGGCTGTTGCTGTATACTACGAATGGGTGAATCTTGTTAGCACTGGCAACGCCGCTTCACGTATGGCAAACGATAGCGGGCAGGTTCGGCCAGAACAACGGGAATGGATAAACGTGAATATGATCAGGGCAATGACCATCATACCGGTTGGCATCAGCATCCTGACAACAGTGATGCTTGTTTTCGGGGTGCTGATTTTGGTTGGCGCTGTTTTCCTTTTTGTCATTTATTTCGCAGCCAAACGCCAGCTGACTCGTTTCAGGAGCCTCCTTCCGGCCAGCCTGATCGGGAAACTGACGCAGGACCTTGTTTCGGGCCCATTCAGCAGGGAAGATCAGCAACCTGTCTCCCTGTCCGGTATGGACCGGATCTACGCACCGCGCATTCAGAATGACTTTCCTGAACTGAATCTGAATGAACTCAAGAGGCGGGCCGAACGGCTGGCGTTTTCCACACTTGCCGCTATAGGCAACGATGATGTTGGTCCGTTGACAGAGCAACACGGACTTTACACCAGTCAAGTCAATCAGTATCTGGAACGTCTGCGTTTGCAGGGGCAGCGTGAGCAGTATCAGAATATCACGATTCATCGTGTTGTGCTCTCTGATTACCAGAAAAACGAAGGAACCTGCCGGATTGTGTTTCAGCTGGCGATCGGGGCGCGGTATCGAAAAACTGGCATGGCGCAGCAGACTCAGGCTGAACAAGATGCGCTCAGCCAGTTTCGCTTTGAGCTGGAGGCCTTATATGTTCAGGACCCGGATTATGCCGATACGCCTGATTCCCGCTCCCTGGCGCTGAACTGTCCCAACTGTGGTGCGCCGATGCGCTCTCTAGGTGAAAAACAATGCCCATACTGTGGTTCTGCCGTTGAACCTGTCAATAAAAACGTATGGACATTCAGCCGTTTTCAATTCCAGGCGGGCTAAGAGACGATGATGCTTTGAAGTTGTCTCCGGTCAAACAGCCCGACCAGGGCAAAAAAACAAAGGAGTGGAACATGAAGAAAGAAAATTCTCGCAATGACAGGCCGAATATCATCTATATTCTTGCCGATGATATGGGGTATGGTGATTTGTCCTGCCTGAATGAAAACTCGCAGCTCAATACCGTTCATTTTGATCAGATGGCCCGGGATGGTTTGACTTGTACCGATGCCCACTCGACATCCGCTGTGTGTACACC
>JAAYLM010000053.1 GCA_012521915.1 Oscillospiraceae bacterium
AATATGTTAGCAGGAAAGCAGCGACCATTGCTTAATGCATTTGTTTTCATAATTATCCTTTTCTGTCATGCTATCGTTCAGATTATATGCTGATGTCTATACTGATTTTTTTGCAGTTTTGTTATGGTCATATGACGATAATCAATGTATCATCTTGACAACCGTTTTGGCAACCCATAGCATAAGATTGGCATTCATAAGAAGCGACCTGATATCAGGTCATCAGTATGAAGATAGGCAGGATCGAAATATGACGATAGATAAAGCTGATTTAATAGGCAGTCAAGCACTCGAGCAGCATAAGCATGATCAGCAGGAGGATGGCCGCCGGGCTTTCTGGTCGCAGAAAATGGATGAAGCATACACCTTTATGGGCAAGATGATGACTTATCCCGTTAGTGAATGTGGAGAGCCAATGGTGAATTTGAGATTAGAGGTTCATTCCGCCGGGGTTGAGGTCACGTTTTCAGATAAACCGCATATAAATGGGTTACCGCGCTTGTATTATCTGAGACAGGGCCTTGTATCTCCGTTTTTAGCAGCAGCAAGTGAGATGAACGAGCGAGGCTGGATACTGAAGCTTGAAGACGGCTACCGGACATTGACCATGCAGCGTGGTCTCAGCCAGCTGGCTCAAGTCTTTCATGCCGTATTGGACAAGGTACGCTGGGAAAGCCAACAGGATATGCCGCCAGGCGATCTTTTGTTCAGAAGGCTGGCGGCACTTGTCGCGAATGCACCGAAAATCGGTACGCATATGTCGGGCAGCGCTATGGATATATCAGTCTTGCAGCGGGACACGCGTGAAGAGGTCGATCGCGGTGCCCCATATATCGAGATGTCTGAACTGACGCCCATGGACTCGCCATATGTCTCAGAACAAGCCCGGGAAAACCGTCATCAGATTACGGCACTGATGGGTCGTCACGGATTTGTAACCTATCCATGGGAATTCTGGCATTACAATGCTGGTGATGCCTATGCTGAAGATCTGTGTTTTTCAGGCAAACCGGCCAGATACGGTGCCGTGCATCTTGACACCACAACAGGACAGGTATGGCCTGTCGAAGATCCGACCAGTTTGCTCAATTCAGAAGAAGACATCAGTGTGTTAATGAAGGAAACGCTTGCAAAAGTAAATGACACATGATTACGATACCAGAGAATATCAGGAGACTAGTGCAGGCAAGAATGTTACCAGTTGCGGGAAAACAACAAGGATGGCAATACAGATAAATAGTGCCAGGACAAAGGGCCAGACTCCTTTAAAAATCCGTTCAACCGGAAGATCCTTGACGACCCCCTGGATGATGAAGACATTCATGCCGACCGGCGGTGTAATCACACCCAGGGCTACAATCAAGACAATGATGACACCAAACCAGATCGGATCATATCCCAGCACATTGACAGCTACCGGATAGAAAATAGGTATTGTCAGTAAAATCAAGGCCAGGGCATCAATGACACAACCCAGTAACAGATAAATCAAAAGGATGATACTCAGGACAGCAAAGGGTGGCAGAGGCAAAGAAGAAGCCCAGGTAGCCAGGGCATATGGCAGCCGGCTGACCGCTATGAAACGGCCAAAAACGACTGCTGCTGCGACGATCAGCATAATCATAGCAGTTGTCTTAACCGTGGCCAGCAAAGATTTTTTCAAGTTTTCCCAGTTCAGCTGACGTCGGAGCAGTGTGACCAGCAAGATGCTGGCTGCCCCGATGGCACCTGCTTCAGTTGGCGTAAACCAGCCGGCGAAAAGCCCTCCCAGTGATACACAGAAAGTGAAGAACACTTCAACCAGACCATTTTGCACGCCAGAAAGACGCTCTCGCCAAGTGAATCGTGGACCAGCAGGTCCAAGATCTGGCTTTCTGGATACAACCAGACCGATTGTCATGATGTACAGCAGCATGAGCAACAGGCCTGGGATCACTCCTGCGATGAAAAGCTTACCAATTGATTGCTCAGTTTGAATACCGTAAACAATAAAGATAACGGATGGCGGGATCAGGACACCAAGCGCGCCGCCAGCAGCTACACTGGCAGATGAAAGCGAGTCATCGTAATGATATTTGCGCATTTCAGGCAAAGCGATTGCGCCCATTGTGGCCGCAGTAGCCGTATTGGAGCCGCATATGGCTCCAAAAATAGCACAAGCGATCTGTGTGGCCATCGCCAGCCCGCCCTTCCTGTGTCCGATCAGTTTATAGGTGAAACGGAATAGATTTGATCCGACGCCAGAATAGAAGGCGATAAAACCCATCCAGATGAACATGGGTATGACACTAAGTGAAGCCGTACTTCTCCAATATGTGCCCGAAACTGCCATTCTACCGTTCTACAACGACCTGTATCACCCATCTGTTTTTGCAGATGATGACTGATTCAGTATAGCTTGCCGCTGTTTTAGCTGTCAATAGTTGGTTTCAGCTTGTTTTTTAACATTGTCTTCATGTGATTCTGGCAGATTTATAAACTGCAGACCACGATATAATGCGATATAATGGGATCAAATAGAAGAGAACAATGTTTCAGGCTTATCTGGCTAACGATATCACAACTGAGCATGTTCTTTGCATCCTGAAGAGGTAGATATGGCAGAAAAACAAGAGCAAAGCCGGCAAGACAATGCACCGTCCGGATTAAGCAAGGCGTTGATCCTTGAGTTGTGGTCAAAAACATATAATACGAACGGCAAACCTGACTGGTCTCACCTGTTTCCCTATTATCATCCTGAGATTGTCTTTCAGGATTCGATCCAGCGCATTGAAGGGATTGATGCTTTCCAGGCAATGTGTAATCGCTTGGCTGAACGTTGTAGGCGTTTGCAAATGGATATCCAGTCACTTGTCCAGGAAGGTCCGATTATCATGATGACGTGGAAGATGACCATGTCATTCAAGAAATACCCGAATACACCCATATACGGAGCCACCCGGTTGACGTTGCACCAGGATGGACGCATTATCGAACAGCGTGATTACTTTGACCTTTAGGGCGATATCTTCAATGGAATTCCAAAATTCAAACCATTGTACCGCAAATTTATGCATCGGAAATTTGGCTGATTTCTATCTTGTGCTTGAATGGGTATAATAGATAAAAGATCAATCAAGGAGGGCGTTCAATGGATTTGCCATCAGTCTTGTTTGCTTTTTCATTAACCTTATTCGCTGGATTGGCCACCGGGGTTGGCAGTGCACTTTCTTTGTTGACAAAAAAAACAAATACAAGGTTTTTATCTATAGCTTTGGGGTTTTCAGCCGGCGTGATGATTTATGTGTCTTTTGTAGAGATTCTTTCCAAAGCAAAAGATGCCTTGACGTCATCGTTAGGCTTAAAAATGGGGACATGGACAACCGTCGGCGGATTCTTTTTTGGAATTCTTTTTATCGCCCTGATAGACAAACTCATCCCCTCAGGAGAAAATCCACATGAGGTTCATACCGTCGAAGAAATGGATGGGAAAAGCGAGATTCATAAAGCCAACCTTATGAGAATGGGGCTGTTTACTGCTTTGGCGATAGGCATTCATAACTTTCCTGAAGGACTGGCAACCTTCACCGCGGCACTAAATGATCCGAATCTGGGTATCCCCATTGCTGTCGCTATAGCGATCCATAATATTCCAGAGGGTATCGCGGTAGCTGTGCCTGTTTTTTACGCGACCGGCAGCAAGATGAAAGCTTTCAGATTATCTTTTTTATCCGGCCTGTCTGAACCGGTTGGCGCACTGGTCGGCTATCTGTTGCTTTATCGGTTTTTCAATGATACCATGTTTGGTTTTATTTTTGCCTCGGTAGCAGGAATTATGGTATATATCAGCTTGGATGAGCTTCTGCCTTCAGCCAGGGAATACGGTGAGCATCATCTCTCCATGTATGGCTTAATCGCTGGTATGGCCGTTATGGCTGTCAGCCTTTTGCTTTTTCTGTAGTTAATTGTTGATTACCATTCGCAAGGCCTTGCTCCGGGCGAGTTCATATTCAGATTGTTTATACTTGCTCTGGCAAGAATCGCTATGCTATACTAAGGGCAATTTAACCCCAAAATTTCATAAGGAGGCCTTTTATTATGGCGGACAGAAAGCGAATCGGCATTCTGCGGGCGGATAACCACGGCCTGATCTACGGTGCAGCCTGGGACATATACGACCGCTATGAATTCCATCTGGCCCACGGGCAACTCTACATTCTGGAGTACACAACGCCTTACATGCCGGTGCTGCCTCTGAGGGACACGCAGGTCACAGGCGTCTGGGACTATCCTCTGCCGGAGGATCAGAAAGACAGGGTGCGTCTGACAGCGAATCAGTTTGCCAAGGCCTTTCACTGCAAGGTCTATGACGACTATCATGATATGGCTGACCCTGCATTGTTTGACGGCGTTTTTATCGCCAACTGCAGCTTTTTCGCCGAGGACCACCTGGAACTGGCCATGCCTTTTATCAAAGCCGGCGTACCCGTGTTTCTTGACAAACCCATTGCCGACAACGCGAAAAACTGCAAGGAAATCCTGGATGCCGCCAGGGAATACAACACGCCGGTTATGGGCACTTCCATCCTCATGTACACAGATGCCAACAAGGAAATGCTCAAGGAAAATCTTGGTGATCCCCGGCTCATCGTGTCCACATTTGCTTCCAGCATCACCCGCCGCAATGCTTCCGTTCACACGCTGTCAGCCTGCCTGGGCCCGCTGATGACCCTGAAGGGCGACTATGAAATCGTTTCGATGCAATACATTGGTGGCGGGAAAGGTTTGATGCCGGCAGAAGAGAAGCCTGAGCGTGATGGCGGCGCATGGGAGGTCTATCGTGTGAGGTTCAAGGACGATACCGTTGGTATCCTAAACTGCAACACCCATAACTGTTATGAATTCCGCATGGATGTTTACGGAACAAACGGCATATCCACAAAATTTGTTACAGAGCCCACCATGCGTGGCGCTATCGCTGACATTGCCGGCCAGTTCGCTAAAATGATTGACACTCGGGTGCCGCCGCTGCACTATGACCGTATTTTTGAGTTCGTGGCAGCACTGGACGCCTGTGACCTGTCCCGGGCTGAAGGCGGCCGCGAAGTCAGCATCAAGGAAATCGCCGATAGTGTGGGCTATGAGCTGTACAGACCCATGCCGGCAGGAAAAGAAGAAAAGTAAAAAGGAGGAAGTCATGGAACAGTTGAACCTGAAGGTACTGGCATGCGCGTTTCCGACGCCTGCGCATGCTTACTATCATATCCGGGTGAAAGTGTCTGGTACGAAAACGAACCTGAAAGTGAATCGAATTGAGGGTAACGGAAAATGGATACGCGATTTTGTTGTCGTTCATGAAGATAAAGCCGCGTCCAGCCCGCTTATTGATGCATCGTACGATAGTGCTGAGTTGATTATACGCTTCGACTGGCAAAACGGATCGCAAAATAACCTTTCCATAGCATTGGAAGAGGAGGGCGGGTCCACAACAACTCATACACTGGACTTTACAGCGCCGGATTTTGGCGGCTGGTGGGATACAGCGTGGAAATATTATGCCTCTGTCGTCGTGAGAGAGCAAATCGGCCTTGCCCGGGTCAACGAACCTGTTCATCAGCTGGTCGGGGTGTATAACGACCGCCTGGACAGTGCAAAAAAAGAGCTGCGTGTGGTTGAGGTGGACTCTGTTTCCGGTGTGCAGCGGGAAATTCCCTCCCAGGTTTATAATGAGAGCCGTTGGGAGGAATTTGCCGATGAGCATTGCCAGCCTACCTATAGTTTCGATGTGGCTTTCCTGGCAAATGTTCAACCCTATGAGCATAAGGTCTATCTCTTGTTTTACGGTAATCCCGCAGCACAGGATCCCAACTATTGCACCGACTTGTACATGAGTGGTGAAGGACTGGAGCGCCGCATAGGCAATGCGTATTATGAGGTTAAGCTACAGAAAGAATCCGGTTCCATTGAGGATATCATACTCAAACAAGGCGTTAACGCCACGTTCTGCCACAAGCTGGAAACAAACGGCGCGGTGCAGTGGAATCCGGACATTTATGCCCCACCCACGCCCTGGAACCACATCTCCGACTGGGATCCCCCCGCGGAATATGCCTTAGAAGCCGGTCCGATCTTCGTCATGATGAAGCGTTGGGGCCCAATGCCCATGTATGATGATGTTTTGTGTTCTTCAACCTATATGTTTTATGCCGGAAATCCAGGCATCATCCTGCAATCAACCACAGAATTGACACGTGACCGGGATGTTGTCGCCCTGCGTAACGGTGAAATCGTACTTAACCGTGAGCTGGTTGATGAGTTCGCCTGGAAAAAAACCAATGGTGAGGTTTCCACCGTTCGCATCAGTGATCTGCCGCGCCACCCAGCCATGGGCTTGTACATGGACTTCAAAACACCCTGGTTCGCTTTGTTCAACCGGGAGCGGCAAGCCGCGGTTGGTGTCGTCAATGTGGAACTTGCGAATATCCGCAAAGACAAAGGACTGGAGCGCTTCGATCCGTTCCAGTATGTTCAGGCGGGCCCATGGGTCTATGTGGCAAGGCCTCTGGTCTACTCCTTTGTTGGAACGAACCCCCAGCGCGTGCTTCGGGCTTATGGCAATTCCATCAGCTATGATAAACTGGCCTGGATACCCCATCGGCTGGAGCGTGAAGAGGATGGCATGTTCGACTGGATGGAGATTGCCAATGAAACCTTGCGGTCGCCGCTGGACACAGAGTTTACTTTGGACACCGACGAACGTGTGCCGACTGAATGGAT
>JAAYLM010000396.1 GCA_012521915.1 Oscillospiraceae bacterium
CCTCGTATCGCCGAGGAAGAGACAGAGGCTGCTGATGAAGAGGCGGCAGAACCTGCCCTCGTCGGTGAAGAAGCCAGTGACGAAGAAAATACATCCGCTGAAGCTTGATTGCCAAGTCTGATTTTAAAAGCCGGTCAGATCTTACACGGATTTGACCGGCTTTTTTAAGATTTGATCAGGTCTTTCAGTCGGGGTACTCAGGGTCATGCAGTTCGAACAAGGCCTCAATTTCAACAGGTATGTTACCGGGCAGCACATTGACACCAATAGCTGAACGGGAGGGCGCGCCGGCTTCTTCACCAAAAAGGTCAACCAGCAGACCGCTGCCGCCATTCGCAACCTGCGGCTGTTCGGTAAAAGAATCATCACTGGCAACAAAAACCGTTATTTTCACCACTTGTTTGACTTTGTTGAGATCATCGATATGCGCCTGCAGCACAGAGAGTACATTGAGCATGCAGTTTCTAGCATGAATTTGTCCGTCTGCGGTGTTGAAATCCTGACCAAGTTTTCCCTGGACCGTAGCACCGGGAATTGCCGGACCGCAGCCTGAGATGTATATCAGGTTTTCGCCGAATCGTTTGGCTTGAGCGTATATGCCCGCTTTTGTCGGTCGTTCAGGCAATTCCAAGCCCAGATCATGCAACTTTTCATAAACATTATGGATTGGGGTTGTAGCCATGGTGTCATCCTCCTCATGGTATCCGTTTTGTGAACAAATATGATCCTGCCGCATACGCAGTCGTGTGTCAGACTTGCCTGCCTGACATACCAGGCAGGTAGCCGTCGTTGAAATCACTGTATTCATTGTAACATGCCGGGAGAAATACGTCGTCTGGTTTATTGGCACAACAACCGTTGTCCGGCGTGTGTTTTCTTTTCTGTGTTATTACTGTTCACATCAGCCAGCCTGGCAATACAGCCATTAACCAAAACAACATCCATCCCTTCTGCCTGGCGGCGGGGCTCTTCGTATGTTGCCCGATCCTTTAGCGCAGCCGGGTCAAACAGGCAAAGGTCAGCAAAAAAACCTTCCTGGACCAAGCCGCGTTTTTGCAGATTAAAGCGGTTGGCAGGCTGGCTGGTCATCTTGCGCACAGCTTCTTCCAGCGATAAAACCTGTCGCTGGTACACCAGATCATGGATTGCCCTGGCAAAAGCACCATAAAGGCGCGGATGCGGTTTGCCTGCGCTGCTGTACAGCGCGTCAGAAATCAGCATGGACCAGGGCAGGCGGGCGATCCTGTCGCAATCCACCTGGCTCATGCTCATGCTGATGACAGACACGCTGCCTTTTTCCTTAATAAGCAAATCACAGAGCAGCTCGACTGGATCAACACCACACCGGTTGGCGATCTCCGCCATGCTTAAGCCGGGAAAACTGGCGTGAGCCGGATTTTCCAGAGCGCTGATCAGGATGCGGTCCCAGCCAATGGCCTCTACCATGCTGTCCCAGCCCGGGTGACTTTTCTGCAGTTCAGAGCGCACAAAAGCAGAACCGGTTTTTCCGGATATCCTGTTCAGCGTCTGCTCCAGGGTTTCCCTGATCACAGAAGGGGGCAGCAAAGTCATCAGTGTCGTTGAACCGCCCAGGTAGGGGTAGAAATCAGCAGTAACATCCTGGCCGGAACGCTCGATCAGCTGAATAGCCGGATCTATCATTTTCTGCCAGTTTTTAATGCCAACAGATTTAAAATGGCTGATGTTCAGTCGGATACCCGCCTGGGCGCCGATAGACAGGATTTCACTGACAGCATCCAGGAGACTGTTCCCTTCGCCCCGCATATGGCAGCTGAGGATTTTGTTGCTTACAGCCAGTGGTTTAAGCAATCGGGCAAATTCATTTTTTGTTGTATAGGCGTCCGGTACATAGATAAGGCCGCAGGATGCTCCTGGAGCGCCTTGTTCCAGAGCTGAATCAAGACAGGCTGTTGCCTGTGACCTTTCAGAGGCAGAAAAAGGTGAACGGCTGAAGCCTTTCAGCGACATTCGGATGGCACCGGTGCCCACCAGGGTCGCGACGTTAATCCGTAAAGGAACCGTTCCGGCAACAGCCAGACTGTCCGCATAAGTCATGACAGTGCAATCATCCGGTGCCTGTCCCAGGCATGGCTCAAGGTACTGCAGCCAGGCGGCGTGGGTCGCTGGCGCGCTGGGAACCAGGCTCAGGCCGCAGTTGCCGTTAACGACCGATGTTATGCCCTGGGCCAGTTCCAGCTCACCGTAGTCCATGTCGCGCAGAACAGCAAGATCACCGTGGCGATGGACATCTATAAAACCCGGTGTTACCGTCAGCCCGGCCGCGTCAATCAGCAGATCAGCATCATATGGAAGACCGCTTCCACGCTGCATACGACTGGCAGCCGCAACTGGCGGACCAGCAGACGGGCGGACCTGATCCGGTAACATCCCGGTACAGGGGATAACCGCGGTTATTTTTTCATGATCAAGCAGCAGGTCAGCCCTTTTTGCAGGCTGACCGCTGCCGTCGATCACGAATCCATTAATGATAATTGTACGCACGCTGCACATCTCCTAAATATACGATCAGGCAGCGGCTACGTTAATCAGCGTTCCAACCGGACCATCTGGTAGCCGGTTACGGCTGGCAGCGTCAAACGGATATAGCCCCCTTCAGGTGCTATTTCAATCGCCTGATTCTGGGGCAGCAGTTTAGCGGAATTGAAGCTGCCCCGTACTTTTACAACAGCTCCGGCCGGCAAGGTGCTGTGCTCTTCGATGATGTTCATGCGGCCGCGCACTTCAGGGAAAGTAACCTTGACATGCAGCAAGGCATAATCATCGCACCCGGTCAACGTCAAACGTGCGGTCGACGGGATATGCTCCGACTTGATCAGCGGGTCAGGCAGCAGCTGGTCCAGACACTGGCGCAGCAATGCTTTCAGTGGATATGCCGCCGTTTCGTTATAAGCTTTGAAAATAGAAAAGGCAATCCGGCCGAACGATCCGTCATCACTGAGCGCGGCTGCCGCGTAGCCGGTTTCCTTTTCCGGTGGTGTGTAGTAATAGGCATGGAATCCGTCCCAGTGCCTGTTGAAATATGATTTCACGGAACGGGCGATCAGTTTTCCGGCAGGCTCGAAGCGTACGCCGTTTGCACCGTATGTGTTATGCACCATGTCCGGCAGCATGGGATCGTCGATTTTTTCCATACGATAAAAAGTAACATTGTCTGATTCCAGCCCCGCGAATGCGAAGTCCTGTCCGGTCAGGGCAAAGCCTTTGCCATCTGTCGTGATTCCGGCTTTACCGGTTGCCAGCACACGGCCGCCCCTGGCCAAATATTGCGACAGTTTTCCGGCAAGCGCCTCATCAGCAATCAGTTCATCCGGCAGGATAATGAGCTTATAAGGGGTGAAATCCATGGTGTCGTCTATCACATCGTAGTTCTGCTTGAGTTCTCCCAGCATACGTGATGCTCCAGCCAGTGAAGCATTGACCAGAGATCCGCTGCCCGGGTTATCGGGATCCCTGACCAGCCTTGATGGGATCAGCAAGGCCAGATCCGCCAGATAACGGGTTCCGTCAACATGCGGCTGCAATCGGGCGTACCAATGGTTGAGCCGGCTGACTTCCTTATAGACCGCTGGTTCCAGATTTTTAGCCGGATGCATGTGATCACCGATGGAGACATAAGCGCCGGCACAAAGCGCGTCGTAGTAGTCATGCTCGAGAGAAGCGAGCGTTTTGAGACCGCCGAAATCGCCCCAGCTCATCTGGAAGCGACCCGTCATGTAGACAACATGGTCGTGCAGCTTACGGGCATAGGACACTGCAGGCCAGAAGAAATCATAACCCCAGCGGCCGGGCAGGCACTCGATCTCGACATGTGTATCCAGGTGGCGGGCCAGCGAATAAGCCAGACCATCCAGCCAGAGATAACGTCCCGGACCAAGGATCTCTTTGACCTCTTCGCCAAAAGCCACCATGGTGTCTTCCTGAAAGCGGGCATTAGCGATGCGGTCATAGGGGTCGATCCCTGCCGCTTTCATTTTTTTCAGGCAATGGTGGCAGTAGCAGGGTTCAACCACCATGCAATCCAGAAACAGGCCATCAATATCATAGGCGCAGACTTCTTCCAACATGGCCCGGTGGTAGCTGCGGTAATCAGGGTTGTTGTAGCACAGCGTTCGGAAAAAATTCGCTGTCAGATCACCTCGCAGCACCCGTCCTTCCTTATCGAGGCGTAGCCAGTCCATGTGCTGTGAAGCATGTTCATGGTCAAGGCCTACATTGATATAGGCACTGACACCGATGTCCACTTCGTGGCAGGCCTGCAGCAGATCGCCAAACATATCGCCTTTCATCCCGGGATAAGGGATGCCAACGCGTGTAGGATAATAGGCAAAACCAATATTGCAGCGGGCAAAAGCGTTGATGTAGTCCACGTTCGCTTCCTTGAGCTGCCGGGCAAATTGCTGCGGATCCCATTCACTGTTGAAATCATGGATACCCGGCATGGTATGGAAGTCAAGGTGTATCGCTCGTTTCATGGATCGCATGGTGTGTTCACCCCTCACTGTGCGCTGTTCACTGAATACGTTCCCGCAAAGACTGCAGAGATTTTTTGATCATTTCTTCACCGATCTCCGGCGTCGATTCTGAGGCATCCTGGATAAACCATTCGTCGCTGAGCGACAGCTGGTCCAGCCTGACAGCCCCGGGCAGCAGCGCGCTCAGGATAGAGCACTCCCACTTGCCGGCATGGTCATAACCGGTAGCCTGCTGAGCTTCTGTACTCATGCATGGCAGGACTTTGATCCAGTTCAGGGGGTTGTCTGACTCATCAAGTTCAGCGTAATAGGCCGCGTTGCCCGGATTGCCCCACCAGCCATTTCCCTGGGTCGCTTCCAGGTGGCGCATGAGCAGTTTTTTCGCGGCTTTCATGCAGGACAAGGTCATCGGCATCAGGTTTTCCTGTTCGTACTGATGATGAATGACAAGGTAAATATTGCGCCAGCCACCGGCAAGCAGGGATTCGAGGATGCAGTAGACATACTGTTCGAACACATCGCAGTCAACCTGGATGGTATTTTTCTCCGGTCCGGCAACAGCATAACCAGCGACGCCATACCAGATCGGTGGCGCGACGACCAGTTCCCGCTCTTCAGCGAGTCGATCGACCAGGCCTTTGGCAATTTGTGTGTCCGTGCCCAGAGTGGCATGCGGCCCGTGGTACTCCATGGTGCCAACCGGAATGACCAGGGGAATGCGTTTTTTCTTTGCCGCTTCAATATCCTGGTACAGGGCTTCTTCTAATCTCATGAAGGTCACCTCTTATCCTTGATGCGGTTGGTTCAGATTTCCAGCTCGTAGATCTCACCGATCGGCGGGCACAGGCTCTCGCAGCCATCTTCTGTGATGACAACGCCTTTTTCCCAGCGAATGCCAAAAGTGCTGGCGGAAACAAAAGTATCCACCTGGAAGGTCATGTTAGGCTGGAGCAGATATGTGGAGGTGCTCTCCATCCAGGGCGCTTCAACTTCAATCATGCCGATGCCGTGGCAGGGGCCATACGCGAAATTATCTTTATAGCCGCGATCACTGAAAAGCTTGTAATAGTCCTGGGCGACTTTCGCGGACAGGACTCCGGCTTTAAGCTGCTTCTCGGTCCAGCGATGGGCTTCCAGGCCGAAGGTAACGATTTCACGTTTCTCAGGTGTCAGTTTGCCGACGCAGACCGGATAGCCGATGCTGGGCGAATAACCGTCAACTTTGGCGGACAGGTTCAACTGGACAATATCGCCTGCCAGAATTTCCCGGTGAGACGGGCGCGAGATTGCGTGGCTGGTTGATTTTTCGCTGAACACATACATGGGCAGACCTTCATACTCAGCACCGTTCTCGTAAATGACCCGCTGGGCAACACCCACCATCTGCAGTTCGGTGACACCGGGACGGAGGTTGCGTCTCACTTCTTCCATCGCCAGATGGGTGATACGGAAGCCTTCACGCAGACAAGCCAGCTCATTGGCAGATTTGATACTGCGCAGGCTGACCATAATATCAAAGGCATCAACGATTTCCGCCTGCGGATAGCATTCTTTCAGACCTTCCATCATGACAACAGTTGTATCCAGCATGCTGCAGACACCAATACGCAGGTTATCGCCGGTGACCCCGATGCCTTTGAAGATATCACGATAAGTGCTCGGTTTAAATTCCGGATAAGCCGGATTGGCTGATTCGCGGTAATAAAGTGCCGGATAGACCTTGTCAATGTGACCGACATCAGCCGCGAATTTGATACTTTCCGGTCCACAGATCAAAGCGGCGTCCCCGGCTGCTGAAATCGCGACACCCGCTCTTTCAAAAAGAGGCCAGAACCCCGAAAAATAGCGGGCATTGGCATAATCCGACTCTGTTGAATTGACCAGCAGGACATCAAGATTCTTTTCAGCGGCCAGCTTGGCAGCTTTCGCGATACGCTCATGGTACTCTTCATGGGGTATTCTTACTCTACTCATTTTCATTTCTCCTGTCGATCTGATTGCCCTGATTCGGGCCGGTTGTGGGAACGTTCTCACTTCTATTATAGGCCAGCATCCGCAGAAGCGTCAAGCAACATAAAGTGACCAGCCACGTGGCGTTAACACTTAGCAGGGATAAACAGATGGCCAGGTGAACGGCGGATCCCGGAATAACACAGACGAACAATGAGCTGCTGTGACGGTTCAGCTGTCCTGTGTGGTCTGTACGCTGCCGGCTGTCCTGCCGCCTGCCAGAAGCAGGGAAACCAGCGCGACCACTAAAACGATCAGCAAAAGCATAGCGCGTTCCATGCCAAATAAATCCGTCAGCTGCCCGACCAGCAGTGGCAAGGCCATACAGCCGGCAGCACCCAAAGCCATCATGGCGCCCATGGCAGTGTTCGTTGACTGCTCTCCGCGCACGGTTGCGTGCATCATCAGAACCGGCCAGGCAGGGGCAAAACCGAAGCCGGTCAGGAAAAGCCAGGCCAGACTCCAGCCGGCCTGACTCGTCAGCAAAAAGAGGCTGATAAACACACCGGCAAAAACCAAACCGGTTATCAGGAAGGTGTTAAAACGACCACGCAGAAAGCTGAACAGCCAGCGGCCGATCGCCATGCCCAGCCAGTAGGCTGAAAGAAAAAAAGCAGCCGGCAAAGCGGTTGTCACCGTCTGCGCAATCTTGCCTGTCACCCCAAAAGCTGCCCCCTCCTCTACACCAACGTCAAGGAATAGGGCGACCAGCGGCACAACAAAACCGCGGTCCTGCAAAAGTTTCTTCAGATACAACCCCTTGATTTTTGCTGTTTTGTATGGCGGCAAGTGCTGGCGTGTCAGCCAGATCAGACCAGCCGTGAACAGAAGGAGCAGCATCAGATAATTGCCGCGCCAGCCCAGTGTGGTTTTGCGCATGCCCAGAGCGACAAAGGGCCCGCCGACCGCGCCCAGGCAGAAATACATCTGAGACAAGTTGAGGACCGCGTTGACACGACCAGGGTTGGCGACAGCCAGCAACCCGGACAGCATACCTTCGATGACAGCGAAACCGCCGCCGATCAGCAGGGTAGCCAGCAAAAAAACATAAGGCACACGGCTAACCATAACCAAGGCCAGACCGCTGATCATCATCAGGAAAGACAGTATGATCACAGGACGTGTGCCGATGTGGTCACCGGTCTCGCCCAGCAGAACAGGCAGCAGAAATGAGCCGAGAAAGTGAAAAGAGATCATCAAGCCAGTGAGACCGGCACTGAGTTTGTAATCAGCTGCGACATCGCCGATGACGCTCTGATAGACAGACAGATAAACCCCCAGCAGAAACAAGGACAGGTAGCAGGCGCTGTTGCTGAACCGGCCTGTTTTTTCTTGTGTGCGCAGACGCATTACTCGTGCTCCATCCATTCGTACTCAGGTGATCGGCAACCAGATACCGTCCACTTCAGATCAAGTCTATAGAAGCAAAGGCAAATCGTCAAACATCTTCCGCGACAATCAGACATGGTTGCGGTTGTCCGATTCTGCACGCTGCCGGCGAAGCGTTTTCCTGTTCCAGTCTGCAAAAAATGAGGTTGAGCAGGCGAACCCGCCGAAAAGCGTGTGGAAAAAGGTATAATGGTCATATAATAGTCATGTACGTCAGCCGATTCACCTGTTCACGCAACGTTCGCTTGACAAAGCAACATCATCCGAACCTGACTGTGGATCCCTGAACGTTCCGCAAACGACCGAATTTAACGGTCAACCAACAGAGGACAATGGAGGAGCAGCTATGCGCCCCGAAGACATCCGGCAAATACGTAATCTGGCTGAACGTTATGCTGAAGCCGCCGCGCACCCGCGCAATCAGGAGAACATCCGCCTGCACCGCGCTGTCAACAATCTGCAGATGATCCGTCCGGTCGTACTGATCGATGAACAGCCCTGGTCTGAACTCAATACAGC